>NZ_PGUB01000004.1:0-86875 GCF_002924285.1 Aquimarina sp. I32.4
TAGTTGTGACCGTGTAGGAAATAAGGACTTTAAAGTTGCTACATTAGGACGTATCAGTAAAAAAGACCTAGAAGAAACTTTAGATGGGAAATTAGATAAAGTAGAAACTATTTGTAGTGATAGCCATCGTAGTTACACTGCTTATGCTAAAGGAAAAGAGATTACTCATAAAAAGTTTAATGTTTCTAAAGGTCAAAAGGTTACTGATAAGATATACCATGTTCAGAATGTCAACAATATGGATATGAGACTGAGGAAGTTTATGGATTCTTTTAATGGTGTTGCTACTAAATATTTACAGAATTATCTCAATTGGTTTTTAGTGTTAGAAAAAGTAAAAAATGTAACCACGAAAATGGCAATGGTCACAGCAATTGCGTTCACTTCGAATCAAACTTGGATGAATTTTAAAAATATAGCACTAGATCATATGTATTTTAGAACTTAGCCTTCATAATTAATCCTGCTTCATTTGGAGCGGGATTTTTTTATCTTTAACCAAAACACATTTTTATGCAAAAGAATATTTTTATCATTTTGGTTACACTACTGTTTATCAATTGTAAACAGATGACAGTTGCACAGTCACAGGTAGAATCTGTAAATGACAGTGCTCTTGAAAAGACAAAGGTTTCTGAAGTTGCAGATATTATCAATTTTTTAGCGAGTGATGAATTAGGTGGGCGTGATACAGGAAGTGAAGGGCTAGAGAAGGCAGCACAGTTTATAGAGAATGAATTTAAGAAGTATGGGGTTGTTCCTTATTTTGATACTTATAGAGATGATTTTGATGTAAAAGGAGTAAAGACATACAATGTAGTGGGGTATCTTAAAGGAACAGATGAGAAACTGGCTAAAGAGACCATTATATTGGGAGCGCATTTTGATCATATAGGTACAGCGAAAGAGGTGAATGGAGATACAATTGCAAATGGAGCTAATGATAATGCAGCAGGAAGTTGTGCAGTGATTTCTTTGGCAAAGCAATTTGCTCAGTTAAAAAATAATAAGCGTAGTATCCTTTTTGTATTGTTTGGAGCAGAAGAAGTAGGGTTGCAAGGCTCCATACATTTGGCAGAAGTATTAAAGAAGAAAAATATCAATTTATATACAATGGTTAATTTTGAGATGATAGGGGTGCCATTGAATGATAAACCCTATAAAGCTTATATCACAGGGTATAATATGTCTAATATGGCTAAAAAGATGAATGAATATTCGGGTCAGGAACTTATAGGATACCTTCCAAAAGCTGAAGAGTTTCAGTTGTTTAGAAGAAGTGATAATTATCCTTTTTTCCAGCAATTCAATGTGCCATGCCAAACGATTTCTACATTTGATTTTACGAACTACGAATATTATCATCATGTAGATGATGAAGCATCTGAAATGAATTTTGAATTTATGGCAACCTTTATTAATGAATGTGTTCCTGTAATAACAAAAATAGCTAATACCACAGATAAAGAAATTAAGTTAACCAAATAGCGCTTTTTTATAGTATGAGTAAAAATATTATCATTACAGGAGCGAGTAGAGGAATAGGATATGAATTAGTAAAAATGCTTGCAGGTGAAGGGCATCAGGTTTTGGCTTTATCCAGAAATGAAAAACCTGTTGCAGCACTTCAATACAAAAATGTTCATACATTCCCTTTTGATATTAGCAAAGAGAAAGATTTGCAAAAGATGGTTGATTATGTTTCTTCTACATGGCAACAAGTAGATATTTTAATCAATAATGCAGGGAAACTATTAAATAAACCTTTTGGGGAGATAACTACAAAAGAGTTTGAAGAAGTGTATAAGGTAAATGTCTTTGGGGTTGCAGAGATTACAAGATTAGTTTTACCTTTTATGAAATCTGGGAGTCATGTAGTGACTGTAAGTAGTATGGGAGGGATACAAGGAAGTATGAAGTTTCCTGGTCTAGCGGCATATAGTTCTAGTAAAGGAGCAGTAATAACATTGAGCGAGTTATTGGCAGAGGAATATAAAGAAAGTGGAATAGCTTTTAATGTACTAGCCCTTGGGGCAGTGCAAACAGAGATGCTAGAAGAGGCTTTTCCTGGATACGAAGCTCCGCTCACAGCAATAGAAATGGCTACCTATATTAAAGATTTTTCTACTACAGGGAATAAATATTATAACGGAAAAGTACTTCAGGTATCTAGCAGTACACCTTGATGGATGTTTATCTGGTATAAGAGTTACAAGTTGAAAATAATAAGACTGATAAGATAAACTAGGTTAATTATTTTTTGATAGTATCAAAGGAAACCTTTGTAGTCGTCAATAATTCTCCGTCAATTTCAATTTTTGAAGTATTGATAATCGTCATGATGGTGTCAGTTTTTTGTTCTGTAACGACTTTTATTAGTACTTCTTTGATAGAGTCAGAAGTAGTTTTAATAGGGGTTATAAAATCGAGATATTTAATTTGTGTCCCTTCCGTGGTAAGAATAGAGGTGTTTCTGTCTGTTTCAATAGCAAAATCAGGATTAGATTTAGCTAAAGCTTTCCTGTCAAGATACTCTTGTAATTTTTGTTTAATAATTATCATATAGGCATCGCTATCAGAGAGTGCGGTTGTTTCTTTAGGAATATCAAGAGATACAGTTGTTTCCATTTCCATTCTTCTTGATTCATTATTGGCACAACCTATCAAGAATAAAATCGCTATGATAAATAGTAATCGTCTCATGATTTTATCTTGAATTTAAGTTTTACAATTTGCCCATTTGATCGTTTAGATTCAATAATTTCTACATTTTTTAAGCTCTGTGTTGGTGTAGTAAGTTTGTTGATGAAATCTTTTTTGGTATACATTTCAATACCTAATCGTTGTGGTAATACTTGAAAAATATGAGCATCATTTGCAATCATTTGTGATAACTCTTTCCTTCTGTTTTTCCAATCTTCAACTTTTCCATTCGCATAATAATGCAGTATAAGTGCATAGTCATCAGTTCGCACCTGTAGGTTTTCATTAAAATCAGAAGATGTTATTCTGTATATGGTGTCAGTTTTGTGATAAGGGGATCGTATTACAAAATGAATATAATCATCTTTTGTTTTCCATGCAAAACAGCCAGTACTATCGCTTTTTGAGTAAAAAGGAGATTCTTTGTCATTAAGTATAACAATATCTATAGGTACTTTGGTAATTACTTGATTTCTATCTTGATCTATAAAGCAAAATCTGAAAGTATTGTTAGTGGGGGTTAGAATGAATATTGAGGCAAACAAACTTAGAGTGATACAGGCTACCCATAGCCATAAGTTGTAAGATTTCTTTTTTATAGAAGGTGTTATTTGGGAGGTGCTCTTCATAAAATCATTCCAATTCGTATGCCCACAATATTGAGAAAGCAAATTAAGAATGTCAACACGAGGTAATTTTTCTGAAGAGTTTTTAAAATAACTATAAAAAGATTTTTCGCTTATACTGGTATTGACTTGTTTTTTTAAATCCTCCTGAAACAATATAATATCCTGCCCCTTCCAGTTAGCGATATCATCATTTGAAGCAGAATTACCCTTTAAAAACTGTTGGGTTATTGCTTTTTTAAGAAGATCGAATGCTATTTTTTCTTCGGAATCTATAGTTGTATTATTTTGATAATTAAGTATTTGTAGTTTGTAAAATGTTTTACAAACGTTTTACAAGAGCTTTGCAAAAGATAATGCATGACTCAATCTAAGTTTGTTTTTCAGTGTAACAAGATAAAACTATAAATAATGAAAACAAAGATGGTAAAAAAAAATAGAATACTAATACTAGGAGTATTACTTGTAATAGTAAGTTCATGTAATCAATATCATGATAAGCGCTATGATGTTCAAGAAACTATTGTGGTAGAATCTAAAACAGATGATATGAGTGGTAATGATGAAAGTTATAAGGAGATTATAGAAAATGGTTTTAAGGGGGTGTATACGGCTCCTTTATCTACTTTTTCAATAGATGTAGATAGAGCTTCCTATAGCAATATTCGTAGAATGATCAATAATGGACAAAGAGTGGCTGAAGATGCTGTTAAGGTCGAAGAGATGATTAATTATTTTAAATATGATTACAAATTACCGATTGATGAGCATCCATTAGCCATTCATGCAGAAGAGGGAAACACACCGTGGAACAAAGAAACTAAATTGATAAAAATAGGATTGAAAGGAAAAGAAATACCAACTCAGGATATGTTAGCTTCTAATTTGGTGTTTTTGATAGATGTTTCTGGCTCTATGTCTCAACAAAATAAATTGCCCTTGCTTAAAAAAGCATTTAGGTTATTGGTGGCAAAATTAAGAAAAGAAGATAAGGTATCTATAGTAGTATATGCAGGAGCAGCAGGAGTGGTTCTAGAGGCTACAAGTGGTGGTAATAAAGAAAAAATAATGAGTGCTTTTGATAATCTTACGGCAGGAGGAGGAACTGCAGGAGGAGAAGGTATAGAACTGGCATATAAAATTGCTGAAAACAACTTTATAAGAAATGGTAATAATAGAGTGATTTTGGCTACAGACGGAGATTTTAATATAGGCATGAATAGTGATAAAGAGATGGGGGTATTAATTAAAGAAAAAAGAGAGACAGGAGTATTTCTAACCTGTATGGGTTTCGGTATGGGAAATTATAAGGATAGCAAATTAGAAACTCTTGCAGATTTGGGTAATGGTAATCATGCATATGTAGATACTATGCAAGAAGCTCAAAGAATATTCGGATTAGAGTTTGGAGGGACATTGTTTACGATTGCCAAAGATGTAAAAATTCAGGTAGAATTTAATCCAAAAAAGATTAAAGCATATCGTTTAATAGGGTATGAAAATAGAATGTTGAAAGATGAAGATTTTATAGATGATACCAAAGATGCAGGAGAATTAGGGAGTGGGCATACTGTTACAGCTCTTTATGAAATCATACCAATAGGAGTAAAAAGTAAATATTATAAAGAAATGTCAGATTTGAAATACACAAAAAAAGTAATAAAAGATTCTGATGAGTTGTTTACTGTGAAATTACGATATAAAAAACCAAAAGAAAATCAAAGTAATAAACTGGAGTATGTATTTCTAGGAGATAAAGAAGAGGAGTCAACAGATTTCAAGTTTGCTGCTTCTGTAGCATGGTTTGGTATGAAATTAAGAGGCTCTGAATATATACAATATCAAAACTTAGAGGATATTATAGATTTAGCCAAAAGCAATAAAGGAAAAGATGAACAAGGGTATAGGGCAGAGTTTATAAGATTAATGAATAGTTATAAAGGAATTAGATAATATGAAAAAGGATAATTTAAAAATAAGGAGAATATTGATTCTAATAACATTGATAGTGTTAGGGTATTCTTGTTCTCGAAGAGAAAGAGATCATGTTTTTGAAACAGAGAATATTATGCTCAAAGATACAGAGGAAGCTCCTGTGTTAGCAACTGCCGTAATCGAAGAGGAATCAGCTCTAGATAGTGATGAAGCCAAAATAAGAAATAAGGGTGTTCATACAGTGCAAAAAATTATTAGAAATGCAAATTGCAGAATAAAGGTTAAAAATGTTGAGAAAGCAACAAAATTAGCAAGGAAGGTAGCGTTGAATTATCTTGGATATGTTTCTGATGAGCGATTTACAAATACAAACTATACAAAAGAGAATCATTTTACAATAAGGATTCCTAAGAATGAATTTAACATTGTTTTAGATAGTATTTGTGGATTGGCAGAATTTGTAGACTACAAGAATATAACCACTGTAGATGTGACAGAAGAATATATTGATATATCCTCTCGATTAAAAACAAAGCAAGAAGTAAAAGAGCGATATGAAACTATTTTGAGAAACAAGGCAAAAACGGTAGAGGATATTTTAAAAGCAGAAGAAAAATTAAGTGAGATTCAAGAAGAAATAGAATCAGCTCAAGGTCGATTAAACTATATGAGGAGTAAAGTTTCCTATAGTACAATTCAAATAGATTTGTATGAAACAATAATCCCAAAAGAAGAACCGGATACATATGAGCCAGATTTTTTGAATAAAGCAAAAAAAGGAATGTCCTTTGGTTGGTCTATTATAAAAAACCTGACATTATTGTTGTTTTATATTTGGCCACTTTTGATAGTAGGAACTTTTATTTTTACATACTTTAAATGGATTCGTAAGGCAAAAAAATAATGAATTAAGCGCGTCGTATCGATGCGCTTAATTTTGTATTTTGCGACGATGAAGGAAATACTGGCAAAATACATTCCTGAGCGAGCTTTAGAGCTGGCGTTTGAACTGATCCAGAAATGTAATGTGCATCTCAAAATTGTAAATGAAAGAGTAACTAGACATGGTGATTATCGAAAAATGTCTGATGGGAGTCATCAGATTACTGTAAATGCATCTCTTAATAAATATCGTTTTCTCATAACCTTGATTCACGAGATAGCGCATTTAGTTGCTTTTGAGAAGTATGGACGCTATATAAAACCACATGGAATTGAATGGAAAAAAACTTTTCAGCAATTAATGCTACCCTTTATTAATCCAGAGGTTTTTCCATCTAAAGTGTTACCAGTAGTAGCAAATCATTTTAAAAATCCCAGAGCAAGTAGTGATACTGACGAAAAATTATCAATTGCATTAAAACAATTTGATCCTGCTAATGATAAAAATTATATCTTTGAATTACCCCTCGGAAGTGTCTTCCGGTTATATAATGGAAAAATTTTTAAAAAAGGAAGTAAAAGAGTAAAACGATACGAATGCGTAGAACTCAATACAGGTAAAATTTACCTTTTTAATCCAAACGCAGAAGTCGAACTATTGAATTGATTATGGATAAAAATTATTATGCAATATTGATGGCAGGTGGAGTTGGGTCAAGATTTTGGCCAGTAAGCACCACAGAATTCCCTAAACAGTTTCATGACATGCTAGGAACTGGAGAGACTTTAATTCAACGCACATTTTCGCGTTTAGCTAAAATTATTCCTAAGGAAAATATATTTATTCTTACCAATGAACGATATAATGATTTGGTTTTAGAGCAATTGCCAGAGGCAAAACAAGAACAGGTAGTTACCGAACCAGCAATGCGCAATACAGCACCATGTATTCTCTATGCAGCGTTAAAAATTCAGAAAGATGATCCAGACGCTGTGATGGTAGTTGCACCCAGTGATCATTGGATAGAAGATGAAGATGCTTTTATAGGTAATCTAAAACAAAGTTTTGAGGCATGCGCAGAAAATGATATACTCATGACTCTAGGGATTCAGCCTACGTTTCCAAATACAGGATATGGGTATATACAGTATGATAAAGAGACAAAAGATGCAAGAAAAAAAGTTGCTCAGTTTACAGAGAAACCCAATTACGATACTGCCAAAAAGTTTTTAAGCGAAGGTAATTATTTGTGGAATGCTGGTATTTTTATTTGGAGTGTGAATAGTATTGTATCTGCATTCGAACAGTTTCAGGAAACAATGACTGTGTTATTTAAAAAAGGATCGTTCGTCTATAATACTGTGCAGGAGAACGATTTTATACAAGAAAATTATCCTTTAGCAGAAAATATATCAATTGATTATGCTATTTTGGAAAAAGCAGATAATGTATACGTGCTTCCAGCAACATTTGATTGGAATGATTTAGGAACCTGGGGTTCTTTATATGATAAGCTTGATAAAACACCAATGAATAATGCGGTTGTAAATGCACGAGTATTGCCTGAAAACGCATCAGGGAATATGATAAGAACATCCAATGATAAAATTGTGGTGGTTGATGGATTAAAAGATTACATTATCATAGATAAAGAAGAAGTGCTTTTGATTTATCCAAAACAGA
The DNA here is from genome assembly GCF_002924285.1 of Aquimarina sp. I32.4. Taxonomy (NCBI): domain Bacteria; kingdom Pseudomonadati; phylum Bacteroidota; class Flavobacteriia; order Flavobacteriales; family Flavobacteriaceae; genus Aquimarina; species Aquimarina sp. I32.4. The sequence continues at coordinate 7,831 of NZ_PGUB01000004.1, forward strand.
AAGAACAGGATATAAAAAAGGTACTTCAAAAAGTAAAAGAACAATACGGAGAACAATACGGATAATAAACAATGACAGAGAATACAAATCAACAACCTGCTTCTGATAAGGAGGAAATGGCAGAATCAGTAAAAAGAGATGCCAAAGGGCTTTTTGAAAGTGTAAATACATTTATTAGGGAACTTCTGGATATACGATCTGAAACCGATAAAGATCAGACGATAGAAGATGTAAAAAAAGATATTCCCTTTAAGGGGCATAATGCTTGGATTCTTATTTTTTCTGTCTTTGTAGCCTCTATTGGTCTTAATGTAAGTTCTACCGCAGTAGTGATTGGAGCCATGTTAATTTCTCCTTTAATGGGACCTATTGTTGGTATTGGGCTATCAATAGCGATCAATGACATAGATACTTTAAGGAGGTCTCTGGTTAATCTTGGGGTAATGGTTGGGTTAAGTGTTCTTGCGGCAACACTATATTTCTGGGTTTCTCCTCTGACAGAATTAACCCCAGAATTAGAAGCCAGAACAGCACCGACAATACTAGATGTAATGGTAGCTGTTTTTGGAGGACTGGCATTGATTGTAGCTAAGTCTAAAAAAGGAACAATGGCTAATGCTATTGCAGGAGTAGCTATTGCTACCGCCCTGATGCCTCCTCTATGTACAGTAGGGTATGGTATTGCAGAATGGGAGCTAGGATATGCTCTAGGGGCATTGTATTTATTCTCAATCAATGCTACTTTTATAGCATTGTCTACATTTATTGTGTCTAAGTTATTACGTTTCCCGATGTTGCGCTATGCTAATTCAGTAAAAAGAAAACGTACAGCACAATTAGCTTCTTTATTAGCAATATTGGTAATGATACCAGCAAGTTATACTTTTTATGTAACGCTCAATGAGAGTAATGCAGAGAGAGATTATAAGTCTTTTAAGGCTAATGAAATTGATGCTAATGAAAATCTATACCTGAGGAAAGATTTTTATGATTATAACAATGAATCTATAAAGCTTTATTTTGATGGAGAAATTAATGAAGCGACCGTGAGTGATCTTCAAAATGAAATTAAAAAATATACCAGTATTAGTGATTTTACATTAGCTATAAATGGTAATAAATCACGAGGAATTGATCAGATTTCTAAAGCGTATGATAGATCTATTGTACAGCTAAATCGAGTAGAAAAAGAAAATGAAAAACTTCTTGATAAGATAGAAGATCTAAAAATACAAATCACTGGATTAGAAACACAGCTTAAAGAAGCTAGTAAAGTAGTTCCTGTAGCAGTAATACCATACGCTAGTATTGCAAAAGATGCCAAGATACGTTTTCCTGATCTAGCAGAATTAGGATATGGTAAGGTGCAAAGATCAAACTTCTTAAAGGTAGATACTGTACAAGTAATCTTTCCTAAATGGAAATTCCAAGTATCTGATAGCTTAGATAATGTAAGAATACATGCTTTACAAGAATGGATAACCAAAGAAATGAAAGCCGATACACTATATGTAGAATAAGAATTAATTATTGATTTTATCCTCTCTTTCAAAATAGTTCTCAATAAGATTGTTTGAGTGCAATAAAGTAATTTTTGAATCATCTTTGAGTGCGTTGTCATTTATTTTTGATTACAATTTTGTTATGTTTTATCATTAATTCATTAACTATATACTATGATGCGATTACAACTTTTTTTACTATTCTTGATAGGTAACTACTCATTTCTTATAGCTTCTCAGGTAGATACCTTGGCTATTACGAGTGTATCAATGAATAGAAGTGTTAACAACGTAGTGATTTTACCTGATAGTTATACTACTCAACAAAATAAATTCCCAGTACTGTACTTATTACATGGAGCTTATGGGGATTATAGTGATTGGGTAACAAAAGCTCCTATCATAAAAAAATATGCAGACAGTAATAACATTATTATTGTTTGTCCCTCGGGTGATGTAACAAGTTGGTATTTTGATAGCCCTATAGATGAGAAGATGAAATATGAAACCTACATATCAAAAGAATTGGTAAGAGAAATAGATGAAAAATATAGAACTATTTCTCATAGAAAGAGCCGAGCAATTACAGGCTTAAGTATGGGAGGGCATGGAGCGTTGTATCTTGCTTTTAAGCATCAGGATATTTGGGGAGCTGCTGGTAGTATGAGTGGAGGTGTTGATATTAGGCCTTTTCCTAATAATTGGGATATAAGTAAACGATTAGGTAGTTATGCTGAAAATAAAGAAGTCTGGGAACAAAATACAGTTATTAATTTGACTCATTTGTTAAACGGAGATTTGAAACTGATTATTGATTGTGGGTATGATGATTTCTTTTTTGATGCAAATAAAAGATTGCATCAAAAATTAGTGCAGAATAATATAGCTCATGATTATATAGAAAGATCAGGAGAACACAATTGGGTATATTGGGCAAATGCAATAAAATATCAATTGTTATTTTTTAATGATTTTTTTGAGGGAAATAAGAATATAGATAATAATAAATAGAAGGGAGTCATAACTTAATTCTGAAAATATGAAAATAAATAAAGTTTTACTATTGTTTTTGATGTTGGTTTTGTATGCAAAAAGTTATGGTCAAACAAAGACGATTCATGTATATGTTGCATTGTGTGATAATAAATTTCAAGGGATAGTACCTGTTCCTGAAAAAATAGGAAACGGCAAAGATCCTAGGCTTAATTTATATTGGGGAGCAGGATATGGTGTGAAATCATATTTAAAACTAAAAACAAAAGATTGGAAATTTATAAAACAATTAAAATCTTCAAACCCTTATATTTTGGATAGAATATTGTTTAAGCATGCTACAAAAGATGTGTATATATTAGCAGATGCTTATGATGGTGAGCAAATAAAACCATGTATAGAAGATTTTTTGAAAGCATCCAATACTCAAAATCCATTAAAAATAGGAGTAGATTCAAAAGACTTATGTTTTGGAGGAGATGCTGATTTATTAGCTTATATAGGACATGATGGGTTAATGGATTTTGATGTAAATGTGAATTATAAAAGAACGAATGAGAAGCAGAAGGATGTAATAGTTTTGGCATGTTATAGCAGAAACTTTTTCTCTCCTGAAATAAAAAAAGCCAATGCCAATCCAATTTTATGGACAACGCATTTGATGGCACCAGAAGCATATACCTTGAAATCAGCTATTGATGGATGGATCAATAATGAATCAGGAAAGCAAATTGATGAGCGGGCAGCTCAAGTATATAATAAATATCAAAAATGTGGAATAAAAGGAGCTAGGAATTTATTTACAACAGGCTTTAAAAAATAAAAATACTAGATGAAGCGTGTACTTTTTTTGATTGGCATTACAATGCTGATGCAGTCTTGTTTGGTGAGTAGATTAAGTAGACCAAAATTAACTGGGTATATCTATACTAAAAATAGCAACGAACCAATTGAGAAGTGTAAAGTAGGAGAATCATATACAGATGCAAGAGGATATTATGAATTAAGTAAAAAAAGATATAGAGAGGTAACCTTTATAGGATACGAAGCACCTCCTGTATTTGTAAGAGAACTGGTTTTGAAAAATGGGTATATTACAGACACTATAAAAGCATTTAACAAATACGGTGGAGCTGCTAGAAAGAATACACACTGGAAAATGGATACAATATTCCTGAAACCCAAATAATGATATAAGATAATTTCTACTATTTAGAGATTTGAAAAGGAAAGGTTTTTGTTTATTACAACCCTTTTAATTGAGCATCGCGTACTTTTTTGAATAAATTAGAAGAGTATACAAAATCTGTGACCGCGTCATTATCAGTTTTGAAAATTTGTGACTTATTACCTTCCCATTCCAAATGACCACTTTTAAGGAAAATAATTTTTTCTCCTATCTCCATTACCGAGTTCATGTCATGAGTATTAATTACCGTAGTAATATTATTTTCTTCGGTAATTTCTTTGATCAGATTATCGATTACAATAGCAGTTCTGGGGTCTAGTCCAGAGTTAGGTTCATCACAGAATAAATATTTTGGTTGCGTCACTATTGCACGAGCAATAGCTACACGTTTTTGCATTCCTCCACTAATTTCAGAAGGAAGTTTTTTCTCTGCATTTTCAAGATTTACCCGATCCAGCACTTTGTGAACCCTCTCTAGCATTTCTTCTTTTTTCTGTTTGGTAAACATCATCAAAGGAAACATTACATTTTCTTCTACAGTCATAGAGTCAAACAATGCACTACCCTGAAAAACCATTCCCATTTGTTCTCTCAGGTCTCTTTGTTCCTGCTCGTTAAGGTCTGAATATGTGCTACCATCATAACAAATAGTTCCTTTTTCTGGAGTAAAAAGCCCCAATAAACATTTTAAAAAGACCGTTTTACCACTACCACTAGTTCCAATAATAAGATTCGTTTTTCCTCGATCAAAAGTGGTGGTAACCCCTTTTAAAATTTCTTCTCCGTTAAATCCTTTATGTAGGTTTTTTACTTCTATCATTAGCTTAGTAATAATTGGGTGAGAACATAATTAGAGATAACAATAACTACCGTGGTCCACACAAAAGCAGAAGTACTTGCTTTACCTACTTCTAGTGCGCCTCCTTTCATATAATATCCGTGAAATGAAGGGATGGTAGCTAATAAAAAAGAATATAAGAAAGTTTTGATAAAAGCATACACAAGGTGATAAGGCATAAATTCTTCTCTAAGGCCTACCAAAAAATCATCAGTAGATACAAATCCACCATATACTCCAGCTACATATGCTCCAAATACTCCTGTAAACATAGCTATCGCAATTACAAAAGGATAAGTAAGCATTGCTATTATTTTTGGGAAAACTAAATAATTGAGAGAGTTAATCCCCATTACTTCGAGTGCATCAATTTGCTCTGTTACTCTCATTGTACCTATACTCGATGTAATAAATGAGCCCACTTTACCAGCCATTATTACAGAAATAAAAGTAGGTGCAAATTCAAGTATAACTGATTGTCTAGAAGCAAAAGCAATAAGCTTTTTCGGGATCAAAGGATTTGTGAGGTTAAGTGCTGTTTGTATGGCTACAACTGCCCCAATAAAAAAAGCAAGAAATACGGTAATTCCTAAAGAGCCAATAATAAGATCATCGATTTCTTTAAAAATTAGATTTCGTATAACAGATCCTTTAGTCATTCGACTAAAAACTCCTTTCAACATTAAAAAATAGCGACCAATATCGTCTAGATAAAACATTTGTTATAATTAGAAAGGCTAAAATAGAAAAAAAAATAGCCATAGCATTTAACCTTCTATTAAAGTTTTACATTTGCACAAATAGTATTTTAGCTCTTCAAAAGTAAAAAAGAATGATAAAAAAAATATTCTTACTCACATTACTTGTTATGTGTTGCGTGCCATGTAGCTCGCAAAAAGAAATTAAAATTAATAGCTTACCAAAATTGGTAGTTGGTATTGTAGTTGATCAGATGCGATACGATTATATTACTCGTTTTTATAATCGTTTTGAAAACGGAGGGTTTAAGCGTATGATCAATGAAGGTTTTAATTGCAAAAACAATCATTTTAATTATGTACCTACTTATACAGGGCCAGGTCATGCTTCTGTATATACAGGAACGACACCTAAAAATCATGGGATTATATCAAACAATTGGTATGATAAATTTGGTAAAAGAATGGTGTATTGTGCAAGTGACTCTTTGGTGAGTCCTGTAGGATCAGCTAGTCAATCAGAGCGGATGTCACCCCGGCGTATGAAAACCTCTACGGTAGCAGATCAAAATAGATTGCATACACAGTTTAAGGGAAAAACAATTGGTGTTGCGATCAAGGATAGAGGAGCTATTTTACCAGCAGGGCATACAGCAAATGGCGCATACTGGTTTAGAGGTAGGGATGAAGGGAAATGGATAACAACTTCGTATTATAGAAGTGAATTGCCAGATTGGGTAAAAAAGTTTAATGCTTCTGGTAAGGCAGCATCTTATCTAAAAGAATGGAATACACTATATGATATTAACACGTATGTAGAAAGTGGTACGGATAAAAATACATACGAAAGAGGTTTTAAAGGAAAAGAAACAGCTACTTTTCCGTATGATCTGGCGGCATTAAAAGACCAGAATTCTGGATATGATATTATAAAATCGACAGCATATGGTAATAGTTTGACTGCTGATTTTGCTATTGCAGTAATTCAAGGTGAGCAATTAGGGACTGATGATATTACAGATTTTCTTACCGTAAGTTTTTCTAGTACAGATTATGTAGGGCATAATTTTGGAGTAAACTCAAAAGAAATTCAAGATACATACTTGCGATTGGATAAAGATTTAGAACGCCTTTTTAATACGTTGGATAGCAAAGTAGGAAAAGGTAAGTATACAGTCTTTCTTACGGCAGATCATGGTGCAGTTCATGTACCTTCATATTTAAAATCGGTTAAAATTCCTGCAGGTTATTTTGATAGAAATGCATTTATAACGAAGGTTAAAGCATTTGTGAAAAAAGAGTTTGGAGTAGGAGGCTTAATTAAGAATATGTCTAATAATCAGCTGTTTTTTAATTATGAGAAGTTGAAAGAAAACAAAATAGTACCAGAGTTATTGCAGAGAACTATTGCTCATTTTGTACTTCAGGAAAAACAGATTGATAAGGTATTTACTAGGCATCAATTAGAAACGGGTGAATATACTTCTGGAATTGGTGCTTTGATACAAAAAGGATTTAATCAGAAAAGAAGTGGAGATGTGATGATTGTATTGGATCCAGCTACAATATCATATTCAAAAACGGGCTCTACCCATGGGAGTGGATTAACTTATGATACGCATGCACCTTTATTGTTTTTTGGTAACGGAATACAGAAGGGGAGTACAACACAGGAAACCTACATTACAGATATTGCACCTACGATTTCAGCTTTGCTTGGGATTGCTTTCCCTAATGGAGCTACAGGAAAAGTATTATCTTTTGTATTAGAGTAGATAAAAATATATTATAAAAAAGTCTGCTAAACTTAAGTTTAGCAGGCTTTTTTATAAATATTGATGAGGTAATTATATTTTTAATTCGCTAAGAATTTCTTTAAGCCTTGGTTCAGATGGTCTAGGAGCACTCGCGCTTACTATGTTGCCATCAGGATCTATAAGTATAAATCTAGGGATCCCTCGGATACCATAATCAGTAACAAATTGAGAGTTCCAGTTATTATCAGCAAACAGTTGAATTCCTCCTAATTCTTTTTGCTCAACCATTTTTTTCCATGCTTCATATTGCGGTCTTTTATCGATAGATATACTTACAAATTCTATATTCTTGTTATGGTATTCTTTTTCTATTTTTTTAAGATGTGGGATTTCAGCCTTACAAGGGCCACACCAAGTAGCCCAAACATCGATGTATACATATTTTCCTTTGAGATCGCTTAATGAGGTTTTTCCTCCCTTGTAATTCTCGTATTCGCTAAAAGTAGGAGAAACTTTTCCTTTGGTTAAACGTTTGATCTTTTCGAATTTGCTAGTAAGTTCTTTTTTGAATTCCTCATTATCAGAAGCTGCTATGACTAATTTGTATAACTCAGCGGCATCATCATTTCTTGGGGATATCTGAGTAGCTATGTTTTTTATAAAAGCGTCTTTTATGTCTTTGGTTTTAATTTGAGCCAGATTCTCCATTTGCGCTTTACTAAAAGAAATACTGTCTTTTTTAGCTTTTTCACTAGATAAATTGTCAAATATCCTAAGACTTAAATTACGATATTCCTCTGAATTTTTGAATTCTTCTGCATTATCCAGATCAAAATCATTTAATTCACTTGTAAATCCTTCTGGTGTTTTGTACTCTTGTTTTTGAGTATAATACGCATGAGTCATCTTAAAGTCACTAAGAAGAGCAAGATATTGATAATGGTTCTCCTTAGCTTGATTAGTAGCAAACTCAGCATCCATATTTTTGTATTTCTTCAAGAGGTTGTTTTTTGCCTGTTCTTGCTCAGAGATTAGATTCTTAAAGGTATTAGCTTCATTACTAAATAATTCTTTATAACTATTTTGGTCACTAAAGAAGCTTTCTTCTAGTAAAGCTTTTTTAGCCAGATAATTATTAACATCTGCTGCATTGCCAGTATATACAATGCTTTCGTCAAACTGATTAGGATCAATAGATAATTCTAATTGATCTCCTTTGTCTAGGTACATATTAGAGCGTTCTCTACCTATCATAAAGCTATAAATCCCTTTGGATTCAATTTTTAAGGTGTCAGAAAAGGTCCCGTCTTCATTAATTGGGATTGCTTTTTTGAAATTATTAACGTTGCCAAAAACGATAATCTCTGGTGCGGTTGTATTCTTTATTTTTCCTGAGAAAAGTGTGTAATCTACTTTTTCTTTCTTGCTTTCTTTATTACAAGCAGCTATAATAAGTATAGAACTTAGAGCTAAAAGAAGTTGTTTGATTTTCATGAAATGATTTTTTTTGAATGTCAATTAAGGATTCAAGATAAGAATATATTAACATGAATACGTTAAAAAGAAGTTATAGTAAAAAAAGATTGATGAATTCGTAAAACTAGAGAAGCTTTTTTTTTCATTTTATTCCAACGAAGTTTACGAATAAATTGCCCTTCGGTTTTAGATACTAGAAACGGTGTGTTTTGTCTTTGCGCTTTAAAATAGCCAATTAAATAATTTCTTATCAAGCTAGGGCGTTTTTTGAGTAACGCTAATTTTACAGATGCAATTAGAGTAATCCAGAAACCATATCGCATTGTGTAAAAAGCTTCTCCTTGTTTATATTTTGCTTTAGGGTTATAAGTGTTACCTGTTGGTTTAAGGTGTTTGACCTGTAATGATGTATCTGTTTGTATTTTCCAGTTATGATATTGGGCTATTAATTCATCTATGGTGTCCCAACCCATTGCGGATTTAAGGCCATTTATATCATTGAAACATGCTTTGCGATATGCTTTTAATGCACCTCGTATATGATCTTTATTGGTTAAATTTTCTAATACCCATTCTTGGTTTTTTTCTATGTAGCAAAAACCGCCAACCATTCCTGTAGTTTCGTCTTTTTTGAAATGAGCTGTTATTTTTTCAATGTAATTCAAGGGAAAAATAAGATCTGCATCAAATTTACAAAGTATGTCATATGTATCGTCTAATGTGTTTACTCCTTGGTTAAAAGCATTGATGACTTTACTGCCAGGCATGTGATCTACAGAAGAATCGGTATTTACAATAGATATAAAATGATATCTGTTTACAAATTCATTTACTATTTTTTCTGTGTCGTCGGTAGAGTTATCGTTTACCACAACTATTTTTTCAGGAAGTAGTGTTTGCGAAACTAGAGAATTAAGAGTCTTAGCAATAAAGCGCTCTTCATTATGTGCTGGTATGACGATGTATGTTTTCAATACAGGTAGTACGTTTTGAGTATGGATATAATATTATGATTTTTTAACTCGCTCTGCATATATAATGTAATATCTAGGAGTAAAAAAACGTAATAAAGGGCGAAATCCTATTTTTTTTACAGGATGAGTCCATTTATCTCGCGCTTTTATTTGCCATCCAGCTTTTTCAAGGAGCCAGTCAAACTGCCAATCTTCAAATTCATGATAGTGTCTATCCCAAGGATCAGTTTTACTTTGGTATGCAGGAGAAAACCATAGGCGTAATGGTACAGAAGCTACTAATTTATCTGCTTTGATCTCTCTCAAGATATTAAATGGAGAGATGAGGTGTTCAAAAATTTCAAAGGCTGTAACAATTTCTGCATCATTGTTTTCTACAGCTTGTGTGTTGAGATCTAGATCTTCACCAGAAGTATTTGATACAGTATACCCTTCTTTTTCCATGAACTCTACAAACGGATTTCTTACTCCCAAATCAAGAATAGTTCCTGGGGCAGGTATGTGTTTTCTAAGAAATTCTAATGTTTTTTGATATCGCTTATGAGGAAAAGTTCCTTCGTACATATTCTTTTTATTAAACTGATAGTCTTTGCGGGTTAAAGATTGTATTATTTTTTCAAAAAAAAAAGGGATACGGTTAAGTATCCCTATTCTTTATAAAGAAATTTAGACCACTTCAAAAAGAAAATGTGTTAATTACATTCTTTGGTATACTCATAAATATGTTTTGCAAACTCAGACCATTTTGGCTTAGCTCCATACTTCTCTATTAATGCTGGACAGTCTCCAAAAAACATTTTGAATTCTTCATCATAATGTTTTTTCTTAAGTCGGATAGCTACTTCATCTCCTTTTTTTACATAATAAGACTTGGCGATCCCACCAGCTTTAAGTGGGCCAATACCAATACTAGCAGTCTCTTTAGAATATGGATCTTTGAATACCTTTATCTTTTCACAAAAAGAAGGGTTTACCAATTGCACCATTAATGTTCTTGTTTTTTTCTTTATTCGCACTTTTGATTTTTCAAAATATGCATACCCGCTTTTGAACAGGCTTTGATCTAGTTTGTCATTGTTCCATTGATCTGCATCTGTAATAAAATCCTGAAAATTTGCTAATTTGGCAAGACCGCTTGGGGGTAAGTACATAAATGAAATATCTGCAGGTTTTATTTTTACCTTTTTGTCATTTAGGTCTCTGATTTTTACCTCTTCGATTAGACCTTTCTCGTACTTTAATTTCTTGAGATTTCCTTTTGTGATTTCTTCATTATTCATATGAAGATAGGATGTTTTCTTTTTGGAAAACCCATTAAATCCAGGTAGAAAATTTTGCGCTTGAGTTGAGACGCAAATGCAAGTGAATAATGCTAAGGTTGTAAGTAATTGGTTTGTGATTTTCATAAAAATAATTTTTGTATTACGCATACAAATATAGAATTTATTTAAAGATATAGAAGGTAAAATTGTCGCTAAAAGCACCTAATAAGAATGAATTAAGTTTTTATTTGAAGTATTTTTCTTACTTTTTAAGTCAAAATGAAAATCAAATTAATGAGAAGTTACTATTTTTATACGCATCATTGTAATGATAGATAATGCCCTGGTTTTAATTAAGTCTGCTTTTTCTCCTTTGAAGTTGGTGTCCACTGCTTTATGAAATAGTGTTAACCAAGTATCAAAGTGAGTGTTTTCTAATTTTTTTTTGAGATTCAAATCTTTATGGATTTGCATTACATTCTTTCTGTAATTCCTTGTTCTGAATAGTTGTTGTTCCCAAAAATCTGTAATTTCAGGAATGTGTTCTTTGAGATCTATTTTTGCTATTTTAGTAAAAAAAATGCCAATTTTAGGGTCTGCAAAGGCATCTTTGTAAAAAGCATTCATTAAGAATTCTATATCTTTTCTAGAAGAAATGTCTTTCATTTGGTTGTTTTATGATGTACTGAAAAGTAATAAAAAAAAGAGGCAACTATATAGTCGCCTCTCTTATAATTTGTAATGGTAAGCTTTTTAAGCATCAGCTTCCATATATTCTTCAATGGGAGTACAGGTGCAAATTAGGTTTCTATCCCCATAAGCATCATCTACACGACGTACAGATGGCCAAAACTTGTTATCTATAATATAAGGTAATGGGTATGCTGCCTGTTCTCTTGTGTAAGGAAAATCCCAAGTATCAGCTGTAAGCATAGTCATTGTATGCGGAGCATTTTTCATTGGATTGTTAGGGTTGTCTGTAGTAGCCTCTGCTATTTCTTTACGTATAGAGATCATAGCGTCACAAAAACGATCCAGTTCCTCTTTGCTTTCACTCTCTGTAGGTTCGATCATAATTGTTCCTGCTACAGGAAACGAAACAGTAGGAGCGTGGAATCCATAATCCATAAGTCTTTTTGCAATATCTGTCACTTCAATACCATTGGCTTTAAATGGTCTGCAATCGATAATCATTTCGTGTGCAGCTCTTCCTCTTTCGCCAGAGTATAATACGTCATAGTGACCATTGAGGCGCTCCTTGATGTAATTAGCATTCAAAATAGCATAATTCGTTGCCTCTTTTAGGCCTTTTGCACCAAGCATAGTAATATAGCCATATGATATAAGACAGGCTAAAGCAGATCCCCAAGGGGCTGCAGATATTGCTGTAATTGCTTGGTCACCTCCTGTTGCTATGATAGGATTGGTAGGTAAAAAGGGAACTAATTGTTTTGCCACACAAATAGGACCTACACCTGGTCCACCACCACCGTGAGGTATGGCAAAGGTTTTGTGTAGATTAAGGTGGCATACATCTGCCCCGATTACTCCAGGATTGGTTAGGCCAACCTGTGCATTCATATTGGCGCCATCCATATATACCTGTCCGCCATTATCATGTATGATCTTTGTGATCTCTTTAATTGCAGATTCATAAACCCCATGTGTAGATGGATATGTAACCATCAAGGCAGCGAGATTGTCTTTATATTTTATTGCTTTTTCTCTAAGATCTTCTACATCAATATTACCTTCTTCTGTAGCTTTGGTAACGACCACTTTCATTCCTGCCATGACAGCAGATGCGGGGTTAGTACCATGAGCAGATGAAGGGATTAAACAAATATTACGATGGTGATCATTTCTAGATTCGTGATATGCACGGATAACCATAAGTCCAGCAAATTCTCCTTGTGCACCAGAATTAGGTTGTAGTGAGGTTGCAGCAAAACCAGTAATCTCTGTAAGTTGATCTTCTAGCTTTTTTAGTATTTGTTGATATCCTCCAGCTTGTGATACGGGAGCAAAAGGATGAATATTTCCCCATTGCGGATCACTTAGAGGTAGCATTTCTGAAGCAGCATTAAGCTTCATGGTACACGACCCTAATGGAATCATCGAGTGGTTTAATGATAAATCTTTGCGTTCTAACTTTTTGATATATCTCATCAATTCTGTTTCAGAATGATATTTATTGAATACTTCGTTTGTTAAGAATTCTGTAGTACGTTTTAGATTTTTACCAATGTGAGGTGTTGTATCAATTTGATCGATAGGAGTGAAATCTTGATCAGCAACCTTAGCAAAAATTGATACAATAATGTTCAGATCTTCAATAGAAGTAGCTTCGTTCAAAGAAATGGATATTGTATTTGAATCAGGATAGTAAAAGTTTACTTCATGTGCTTCTGCTATTTCTTTTATTTTATTTGTATCCCCTTGAATTCTAATCGTATCAAAATACGTAGTGTTGAGCTGTTTGAATCCAAGATTTTCTAATGTAGTACTTAATGTAACGGCAGATGCATTTACTTTTGAAGCAATATAAGTAAGACCTTCTGGGCCATGATATACACTATACATTCCTGCCATAACAGCTAGTAATACTTGAGCAGTACATATATTAGAAGTTGCTTTATCTCGTTTGATATGCTGTTCACGGGTTTGTAATGCCATACGTAAGGCACGATCTCCATTTAAATCTTGAGTAACTCCAATAATTCTTCCTGGAATATTTCTCTTATAAGCCTCTCTAGTTGCAAAGAATCCAGCATGAGGCCCACCATATCCTAGAGGGATACCAAAGCGTTGAGTAGTTCCTACAACAACATCTGCCTCAAAACTCCCAGGAGATTTAAGAGATACTAAACTTAAGATATCGGCAGCTACAGCAACTTTGATAGCTGCTTGATGTGCTTTTTCTACAAAATCAGCATAATCAAATACTTGCCCTGATTTACCTGGGTATTGTAAGATTGCACCATAAAAGTCTGAAGAGAAATCAAATTCTTGATGATTTCCTACTACTAACTCTATATCAAGAGGGATTGCTCTGGTTTGTAATAGAGATAATGTTTGAGGTAATATTTCTTCAGAAACAAAGAATTTATTTACATTATTTTTTTTCTGATCTCTTGATCGTACAGAAAATAACATAGTCATAGCTTCTGCAGCAGCAGTACTCTCATCTAGTAGAGAAGCATTGGCCAATTCCATACCTGTAAGATCACAGATCATAGTCTGGAAATTCAGTAAAGCTTCGAGTCTACCTTGTGCAATTTCTGCTTGGTACGGAGTATAAGCCGTATACCATCCAGGATTTTCTAGTATATTGCGTTGGATAACGGCAGGTAAACAAGCTTCATGATAACCAAGACCTATATAAGTCTTGAATACTTTATTCTTTGAAGAAAGTTTTTGTATGTGAGCCGAATACTCTTGTTCACTTAATGCAGAAGCAAGATTAAGCGGTTTTTGTAATAAAATATCATCAGGAACAGTTTCATAGATTAATTGCTCTATAGAATCTGCTTTAATTGTGTTTAACATGTCGCCAAGATCCTTTGTTGATGGACCGATGTGACGAAGTTTAAAAGAATCAGTTTTCATAGCGAAAAAACAGTTGAAATTGAGACGCCAAAAATACATATTTAATTGCTAAAACTTTCACAATAAATTAACCTGAATATATGAAGTTTTTAACCAAATTCGAGTTTTGTTAACATAGACCCCTAAAAGTAAGAAGTGAAAATTCTAAAAAGTGTATTCAGATTCTATATCAATGGTAGTATTCATGTAGCATTGGCGATCTGTGCTTTGATACAGGTGACCTTTATGAAGTTTGAAATACCAAACCAACAAACCTTTCTTTTGTTCAATTTTTTTGGATCCATTGCGGCTTATAATTTTGTAAAATATTCAAAAGTTTCAAAGTTATATCATAGAAGATTAACAAAGTCAATGATCGGCATTCGTGTTTTGACCATTTTATCAAGTGTGCTGTTTTTGTATTTTGCCTTTTCTATAGCTATTACCACTTTATTATATATGATGCCTTTTTTTGCGTTGACGATATTGTATGTAGTTCCTGTTTTTCCTAATAAGAAAAATTTGAGAAGTCTTGCTGGCGCCAAGATTTTTATTATTGGGATTATTTGGGCGGGAATTACTGTGCTAGTCCCTTTGTTGTATGTAGGAGAAAGTTTTGGGTTAGATTTTTTGATAGAAATAATTCAACGTTTTCTCTTTGTAGTGGTAATGATGTTGCCTTTTGAGGTGAGAGATTTAGAGTATGATGCAGAAGATTTGGAAACAGTTCCACAAAAAATAGGGATAACGAGAACAAAAGTTTTTGGTAGTATATTACTAGTTGTATTTTTATTACTTACTTATCTGAAAGGGGAAATATTGTATTCGGCAGAGATATTGAGTACAATCTTATTAACCATAATAAGTTTATTCTTTTTATGGGGAACAGAAAAAAAGCAATCAGAGTATTATTGTTCTTTTTGGGTAGAAAGCGTTCCTATTATGTGGTTGATAGTTTTTCTTATCTTAGAAAACTTATTTGGATAACTCTTTTTGTATTTTTTTCTTCATAGCCTCTTTTTCAGAAGGGCTAATGGTTTGAATGTTTGAAGCATTCATTGTTTTGGTAAGTTTTGCATTTTTTTGAGAATAAGCTCTGGTCACTTTGCAATATAGTAATCGAATATTAAGCTTGATTTTTTCAAAAATCGAGGCTTCTCCATATTGATTTTTATCACAAATAGATTGTGCTTCTTCACAAGATACGAATAGCTTTTTAGTAGTTTTCATTGTATAAATAGAGTAATTTTTTTAGTAATAGAGGGGTAGGTGTTCATTATTTTTGCATTTTTTGTTTAAGATGCTCTTTCATCACATTTTTATCAGCTTGGTTAATGCTGATAACCTTAGGATCTTTAACCAATTTGGTTAGTTTCATATTTTTAGAAGTATATTTTCTACATGCTCTACAGTAAATCAAGTGTATATTTAATCTTACCTTTTCCCAAAAGGAAGCTTCTTTATACTGGTTTTTATCACAAAAATGATTTGCCTCTGGACAACTTACAAAAAATATTTTTCCTTTACTCATTACTAAAACCAATTTTTTTCTAGACATTCAGCCATTGCTGTACGTGCTCTATGGATAATAACCCATAGGTTAGACGCTGTAATATCGAATTCATTACAAATTGCTTCTGTATCGAAGCCCTGTATTGTTTTTAGTTTAAAAATAAGAGCTTGTTTTTCAGGTAATTTGCCCAAGCAATTGTGTATAGCTAGTCCTAGTTCTTCGTTTTCGATATCATGATCAGCATTACCATCAAAAGGATCGGCTACACGTTCTTCTAGCCAGTCGCCTTCGGTTTCAGAATCTGAGGAGTAATTCATTCTCACCTCTGCTTTTCCTTTGTTACTATTGATTTTGCGATAATGATCTATGATTTTTCTTTTTAGGATAGAAATAAGCCAAGTACGCTCACTAGCTTCTCCTTTAAAGTTTTTCATAGATTTAAGTCCAGCAAAGAATGTTTCTTGTACCAGATCTTGTGCAATTTCCTTATCATCAACTCTTACAATAGTGTAGTTAAATAGGTAATCACTGTATTTATCTACCCATACGTTTGGGTCTATGGAGTGTGTTGACATTATTCGGTTCTATGGTTATATTCATCAAAAATAGGATAAAAAGTTGAATTTTATTATTTGTAATGATGAATGAATGTATTATAATTAATTAATCATGTTATGATATATTGTGAAAGACTGGTTTAAAATAATTTTGTGTCAGAAAAATATAATTTTTATTAGAAAAGGATTTTATTTAGAGATTAGATGAGATAGCGTCATGTCTAGGTCATAAAAATGAAATTGAAACCCACTGTTTTTTAATTTGGAGGGAATGACGTTTCTGCTTTTTAAGATGAGTTCAGTTTCCGTTTTTATAATTTTTGCTCCAAATTTTAATATAGATGTGGGTAATGGTATTCCTATAGGAGTTCTTGTTATCTTTCTTAGAGTTTTCATAAAAATAGTATTAGTGGTTGGTTCTGGAGATACGATATTGATCGTGCCATTTATTTGTGGAGTATTGATGATGTATTCAATACTTCTTGCAAAATCAATTTCGTGTATCCAACTTATTTTCTGATTCCCTTTGCCTTGTTTTCCACCAATTCCAATTTTGACTAGATTAAGAATAGGAGGTAGGGCTCCTCCTTTTTTACCTAATACAATCGATGTTCGCAAAGCAACCTTTCTAGTATTAGGGGTGTGTTGATTAAAGAATGTTTTTTCCCAAGATTTGGCAACATCTACAGAGAATCCATTGCCAATCTCACCATGTGATTCGTCCATTTTTTTATCTAGAGAATGGCGATATATGGTAGCTGTAGAAGAGTTGAGCCATATTTTTGGTGAATTTTCACATGCTTTGATGGCTTCTCCCAATACCTTGGTAGATGTTATTCTAGAGTTTAGAATAAGTGCTTTGTTTTTTTTGGTATAGCTACAATCTACTGATTTTCCTGTAAGATTAATAATAGCATCAGCATTATTAATCTCTTTTGTCCAGTCGCCAAGGTTTTCGGCATCCCAGTATACAAACTGTACGTTGTTGGTGTCAGTTCTAGGTGTTCCTCTAGTAAGAATAACGATTTGCTCTACTTTTGATTTAAAATACGAAGTAAGGGTTTCTCCTAGAAATCCTGAACCTCCTGCAATGACTATTTTTTTCATAGAATTGGTATATTTATTTTTTTACGGTAATGATGTAATACCCAAAGCTTTTTGTGTGTAAGCCTGATAATAATGCAAATAATGATCCTTTGAGGTTTTTTAAACTTTCGGATTTAAGTGGTTTTTTTTTGAGCAGTTTTTGTATTATAAACCCTGTAATAGCAAACGGTACATGAAGAACAGAAGGAGCTACTCTATATGATATATCCTCAATTATAATATCTCTAAAACCTATTTGTTTTAGTGTGTGTTCTACTTTTTTGATACTTCCTAGTCCATTCAGGCTCCAGCCTTCACAAAGTTGTTCATAACAGTAATTGCTACCTATACATAATTGTTCTGCATCTTTTTTAAGAAAAGCATCAGTTATTACCAACTTAGCATTTGGTTTTAATATCCTGTAAGCCTCTTGCAATGCTTGTTTACTATGGCCAGAATGGCAAAAACTTTCCATAGCATATGCGCCATCAATACTATTACTTGTGAATGAGGTGTGGCAATAATTTTCTTGTAAGATCAATCCGTTTTTACCTTCTAACCTTTTGTTTCCTTCACTAACTTGAAAAGAAGATATGGTTACCCCGATAATATGTAGTAATGGATATTTTCTTAATCCATATTGTATTGTGCCTCCAATGCCACAGCCTAGATCCGCTATAAGGCTATTTTGTTTTGAAACTTGCAAACGATCAAAAACCTGTTGACTCATTTGGTTGAGCATAGAATCTCTTTGAAAAATACTGGTTTTAAAGGGGGTATAATACCCAAAATGCATGTTAAAATCCTTGCTCCAGAACTCATAATCTTCTGTCGCTTCATCATAAAATTGAGTTATTTTTTCTTTTGTAGAAGATCTTTTAAGTTTTAGCTTGTGTAGTATTGCAAGTGTACTCATATTCTTAATTTTAAATTATACTTTTCTAGAAGGATGAATAAATATTATCCTGCTTGTGGACTATGAAAAGGAGGGACTTTTTCTGAAATAGATTTTTTGCGAGCTTTTTTTCTTCCTCTAAAGAATAGAAATAAATTAAGAAAAAGCATTGCGCCCAAGTACATAGAAAAACCACCCACCTTGAAGCTTAAAATTTCAATAAGATTTTGATATGTGTTTTGAAAATGATGAGAATCAATTTTAAGAATAAGTAAAGCCCAACCAATATTTAGTAAGTAAAAGCCAACTTCAAATAGTCGATTTGTAGCCAAAGCAATGTCTTCTTGATTTCTGAAAATATCAATCATAAAAGTTTTACCATTTTTGAATAACGTTTTTGAAACAAAGTAAGTTAGTGTAATAGCAATAGGAAGATAGATGAGGTAACCAATAAAAATTTTAGAATTTTCCATAATGTTAGAATAAGTTATTGTTTTAAGTTTTTGATAAATTTTGTAATCCAAAATAGATTGAAATAATGCAAGCCTGCAAGGGAGCAAATTATGATGGCTATATGGCTGGATAAAATCTCTGTCATTTGGGTTAATGTATGTATTGTGGACCAACCAGATAAAGCGAGTATTGCATAGCCAATGTTTAAAAGGTAATAACCAATTAAAAGAGTATTGTTAACCTTTAAACAAAATTCTGTGTCATCAGGAATAAGGTTGGTCATAAAAATAATTCCGTTTTGATAACAAATGAGCCCTACTTTGATGATTGTGAATCCAGTTACCAATACATAAATACTATATGCAATTATGTTTAGGTTCATAAGTTGTATTTTTAATTTTATAAGTAACATATACAAAGTATCCTGCTATACTCATAGGTACAATGACTAAATATAGAAGCGCCAAATCAGAAGTCGAAATACTAGTTAGAGATAATAGCCCATATAGAACAACTAAGCATGCGTATGTTATTAGGTGTTTCTTTTGCTCCTTATCGAGTTTTTTCCAATAAAAAAGTAATATAGAGGCAAGAATTATTTGTATGCCCCCAAGAAAAATTTGCGCTATTAACCCTAAATAGATAGTAAGGTATAATGCTAGGGTCAGGATAAAACTCCATTTATTTATAAGATGTATTGTTTTTATAATTTTCATAGTTTTGAAATTTTCAGAAAAAATTGAAATTATAATTTGAAATAAAAGAAGGAATGAACCTTCTTTTGTCTAGGTGTACTTTTCATTTAATTAGTTTTACCAATGCTTTGGTAATCCAGTTATGATCTTGACCAATTACTTTGTTCATCATTATGTCCAAGGTTTCTGCCATTTCATGTAATGATTTGGTTTGTTTTATGAGCTCTTCTGTTTTTTGTGTCCCATCTTGTTCGATGTTTGAAACATCTTTTAGTATTTTAATTGTTGGTTTGAGCTCTCTTCTACTTCTTTCTTTAGCGATTTGTCGTGCTAGTTCCTGAACATCTTTCTCAGAAGTAAAATATTCTTTTCGTTCACCCATTTTATTTTCTTTAAAAACAATCCCCCAATCCATTAATTGACGAAGATTTGTACTAGTATTTCCTCGAGAGATTTGTAACTGCTCCATAATATCTTCCATAGTAAGAGGTTCAGGAGAGATTAATAACAGAGCATGAATTTGAGCCATGGCTTTATTGATACCCCATAATGTACCTAGTGACCCCCAGGTAGAAATAAATTTGTTTTTTGCTTCATCATATTTCATGTTACAAATATATGAAAAATTCTGAACTTTCAAAAAATACTGAAAGTTTGTGGTCGCCTTATTGTTTTGTGGAATGTGTATATCTTTCATTTTAAGGGGGTTGCCTTAGTTATTTTATGGGAAAACATGTTCGTTATAATCTTGGCAATGTGTACTTTAGCGAATCAAACACAAATTACAAACTCAACAAATCAAAGTAACATGAAAAAACTAAATTCATTTATTTTAGGGGCGTTATTCAGTACATTGACGATATGTACACAGGCGCAAGAACGATCAGAGATGTTTTATGCAACAATGGATACCCATTCTGCATTACAATTAAAAAAGAATCATCCTAAAGATGTGCTAATCATTAAAACAGTTGGTGATTACAGTGCTGTAATGTTGAATGAAAGTTCTGCAGAAGAATTGCATCATACAGGACTTAAACATGGACCAGGATATTTTTATGAAAACTCTGAGAAGGATGCAATACATGCTATAGAGCAAGTTATTGCGATCAAGAAGGAAAAGAGCAAATCTAGCTCTATAAAAGCAGTTTCTTTTGATATTACTCAAGATCAATTGGTGAACCAAAGTTTAGGTTTGGTTAATAACACAAACATTGATAGGCATATCAAGGAACTAGAGAATTATGGGACTCGCTATCATACAAAAAGTAGTGCAACAAGAGCTTCTAAAGACCTAAAGACAAAATGGGAGAACCTTGCCAGAGGTAGAAGTGATGTATCTGTAAGACTTGTAAATCATTCTAACACATCGATGCCGTCTGTTATTATGACTATTACGGGTACAGAAAAACCTGATGAATACGTGGTTATAGGTGGACATCTGGATTCTACATCTAGAAATGGACAAGATAATGCTCCAGGGGCGGATGATAATGCTTCTGGTATTGCAACAATAACTGAAGTTGCAAGAGTATTATTTAGCATGAACTTTAAGCCTAAGAGAACTATGGAGTTTATGGCTTTTGCTGCAGAAGAAGTAGGGCTGGTAGGGTCTAAAGAAATTGCAAGAGATTATAAAAGGCGTAATGTAAAAATAGTAAGTTATATGCAGTTGGATATGACAAACTATAAAGGTTCTACACAAGATGTTTTTATTACCACAGATTCATATAATAGTACTTCATTAAATAACTTTCTAAAAAGGCTAATGGATCACTATAATGCTTCTGGAGCTCATAGAATTACTTACGGTAATTCTGCTTGTAATTATGGGTGTTCTGATCATCATAGTTTTGCACAACAGGGATATGAAACAGCATTTCCTATAGAGGCAAAATTTAGAGAAAGTAACCCTCATATCCATACTTCTGGTGATACATCATCCAGATTTCCTACCGCTAATGCTACCCATGCAGCTAAATTTGCAAAATTAGCCTTAGAATATCTTATTGAGATAAGCAATGGAGTGTCAGGAGGGGGTAACCCTTCTAGTTATTGTGCTTCTAATGGTAATACTACCTCAGATGAATATATAGGTAAGGTTGCTCTAGGGACTATTAATAAGATGTCTACAGCTGGAAGTGGAGGCTATAGCGATTTTACAGATGAATCTACCAACCTTTCAAAAGGAGGGTCAAATACTATTACGATTACTCCAAAATGGACAGGAAGCACATATAATGAAGCGTATGCAGTATGGATAGATTATAATCAAGATAAGGATTTTGCTGATGCAGGAGAGTTGATTTGGAGTAAAGCTCCTTCAGCAACAACACCAGTAAGTGGTGCTTTTACAGTGCCATCGGGAGCAAAAAATGGAAATACCAGAATGAGGGTTGCTATGAAGTATAATGGTATTCCTACTGCTTGCGAATCTTTTAAGTATGGAGAGGTAGAAGATTATACGGTTGTTATTTCTGCTAGAAATAGTGTAGTAGATTCTACTCCATGCAAAAATGCTACTTCGTATAATTCATCTGTACGTTATAAGACAGGTGATCTTGCAACTCATAAAGGAGGTTTGTTTAAAAGAACAAGTGCTAATGAATGGGAGCGTATTGCTTCTTGTGATGCTGCAGTCAGAAATACTACGATGTCTACTTTGGCGGGTGATGATATGCTATTTGACTTCTATCCTAATCCTGTAGTAGGAGAATTTGTAACAGTAACAGTACGTAATGACTTATGGAAAACGGGTAGTATTCTCGTGATAGATGTAAAAGGGAATATATTGCAAGAGATAAAACTGACACAAAAAACGGCTCAGGTAAATACTTCAAAATTATCAACAGGAACTTATTTTTTGACGTTGTTTGAAGGGGCAAAGAATTATACAAAACAGATGATCATCAAATAGGAGGTATCAAAAATTAAATAATCCATACTGAGTTTATTGAAGTTGTTTTTATAAACTCAGTATGGTATTTATTTCTACTTAATTAAACCTGCTCGTTTTAATAGAGCTTCAGGTTTTGGCTCCTGACCTCTGAAACGTTTGTATAGTATCATTGGGTTTTCTGTACCTCCTTTTGATAATACATGTTCTTTAAATAGACTTGCGATTTCCTTATTAAAGATTCCGTTTTTCTTAAAATATTCAAAAGCATCAGCATCGAGTACTTCTGCCCATTTATAGGAGTAATATCCTGCAGAATATCCTCCCTGAAAAATATGAGAAAAAGCTGTACTCATACAGTTTTCTGCAACATCAGGATATAAAGAAGTTTCAGAAAAAGCTTCTGTTTCATGTTCTTTTACATTTTTGATAGCACTAGGGTCTTGAGCATGCCATGACATATCTAGTAATCCAAAGCTGAGTTGGCGAAGGGTTGCCATACCTTGCATGAAAGTAGAAGATTCTTTAATTTTTTCTACCAATTCCATAGGGATTACTTCTCCTGTTTCATAATGTTTTGCAAATAGCTCAAGAGCTTCTTTTTCATAACACCAATTTTCTAATACTTGGCTAGGTAACTCTACAAAGTCCCAGTATACGTTTGTCCCAGATAAACTAGGGTACGTAGTATCTGCAAGCATACCATGTAATGCATGACCAAATTCATGGAATAACGTTGTTACTTCATTAAATGTTAATAAGGAAGGTTTGCTAGGAGTGGGTTTGGTAAAATTACAAACAATAGAAACATGAGGTCTGATGATTTTATCTTCTTTTCTCATTTGAGATTTGTATGAAGTCATCCATGCACCATTACGCTTACCTGGTCTAGGGTGAAAGTCAGCATAAAATAAAGCAATAGGGTTTCCGTCAGAATTAGTAACATGGTATGTCTTTACTTCATCATGGTATTTATCTACATCATTAGTCTCTGTAAATTTTAAGTCAAATAATCTGGATGCAATCATAAATACACCATTGATGACATTTTCAAGTTTGAAATAAGGTTTTAGTTTCTCATCATCTAGGTCAAAAAGTTTTTGTTTTAGCTTTTCTGAATAATAAGAAGCATCCCATTTTTGTAATTGATCAATACCATCAAGCTCTTTGGCAAAAGATTCTAATTGTTCAAACTCTCTTTGTGCCGCTGGCTTTGCTTTTTCTAGAATTTCATTAAGAAAAGTAAATACAGTATCAGGAGTTTCAGCCATTCGTTCTTCTAATACATAATTTGCGTGAGACGAATATCCTAGAAGTTGTGCTCGCTGATATCTAAGATTTACTATTCTGAGTACGTTTTTTTGATTGTCTAGGTCGTTATTATGAAAGGCTCTTGCTCCAAAAGCTACAGATAACTTTTTACGTAGTTCACGATTTTCAGCATAGGTAACAAAAGGAATATAGCTTGGGTGATCTAGAGTGATTAGCCATCCTTCTTTGTCTTTTGCGGCTGCCATTGCTTTGGCTGCTTCTTTTGCTCCTTCAGGTAATCCTTTTAGATCAGCCTCATTGGTAAGCAGCATCTCAAAACTATTAGTTTCTGCAAGTACATTTTCACCAAACTTCAGGCTTAAGGAGGAGAGTTCTTTATCTATTGATCTAAGTTGTTCCTTTTTTTTATCGGCAAGATTCGCTCCATTTCTAGAGAAAGATTTGTATCTTTTTTCTAGAAGTCTGTTTTGTTCAGTGGTTAGTTCTAGCGTCTCTCTTTGTTTGTATACAGTTTCTATTTTTTGGAATAGTGCTAAATTAAGCGCTATATCATTTCCAAATTCAGAAAGTAACGGAGAGGCTTCTTGTGCTATTTGTTGAATATCTTCATTGGTTTCTGCGCTATTTAAATTAAAAAACACACTAGTAACTCTATCTAATAATTCGCCTGAATATTCTAAAGCCTCTATAGTGTTTGAAAAAGTAGCTTTTTCAGGATTAGAAACAATACTATCTATTTCTTTTTTAGCGATTGATATTCCGTTTTTTATAGCGGGTAAAAAATGACCTGACGTTATTTTTGTGAATGGTGCAGTATCAAATGGTTTTAATAATGGATTGCTCATTGTTGTACTGATAATTTGTTTTTAATTATTACTTATGCCCTGATATCGAAAAAAATAACCTTTTATCGAAAAAGCACCTCTGAATTGCATGACTTTTAATCAAACCAATTTTCATACTAATAAATTTGATTAGGTTTATTAGTATGGTCTGGTATTAGAATTAGGAGGTTATTATTATTAGGGGTATGAATATTAATAATTGTTCTAATGCAAAGGCCAAATATATTGAAAGAGCTGCATTATTGTAGCTCTTTCTTTTTCTATTTTTTTTAAAACACACTTCAGTTTTTTGATAATATTAGGTTATTTATCCTTTTAATGTCTGTTTTTTCAATCAAATAATATAAAAAATCAATCAAAAAGTGTTTTTTGTCGATTAAATATGTATTTCATCGAAATATTGAATATTTTACCGTTACTTTTTTTGTGTAATGGAAGTAAGGTTTTACCTTTGTTTCAGGTTTTAAGAGTAATGGTCTTATGATGAATTTTTTTGTGTAATATATTTAAGTTGGTTAATAAATATTGTTATATTCTTTTATAAGACCTGATATTCAAAAGAGTCGCTGAAAAGCGACTCTTTTTTTTGTGTTATTTTTTGATTTGTTTTGCGCCATCAATTACTTTTTGTTTTAAACCTTCTTTATAAGAGATGATTTTTTCTAAGACAGATAGATCATTTGAGCCTATAATTTGCGCTGCCAATATACCAGCGTTTAAAGCTCCGTCTAATGCTACAGTTGCTACAGGAACTCCACCAGGCATTTGTAGAATTGATAATACAGAATCCCACCCATCAATAGAGTTACGTGATTTTACAGGAACTCCTATTACAGGAAGAGGTGATAAAGATGCTACCATGCCAGGAAGGTGTGCTGCGCCTCCAGCTCCAGCAATGATAGTCTGAATTCCTCTCGTGTGAGCGTTCTTAGCATAATCAAATAGTTTTTCAGGAGTTCTATGTGCAGAAACAATATCTACTTCAACATCGATATCAAAACTTTCTAGTATCTCGACAGCTTTTTCCATTACAGGCAGGTCACTAGTACTGCCCATTATTATTCCAACCTTGCTCATTGTATGTTTTATTATTGTTAGTACTTGGTTTATAATATCCAAAAATAAAAAACGGTTATTTACAAAGAGTAAATAACCGTTTTTTATTTTTTTGAAATTAGTTATTCACTAATAACTTGTATTGTGTTTTTTACTCTTTCGGCTATCTTTCTTGCTTCATTTATATCTTCATGTACTATTGTTACATGTCCCATTTTCCTAAAAGGTCTGGTTTGTTTTTTGCCATAAATATGAGGAGTAACACCTTTCATTTTCATAATGTTTTCTATGTTTTTATAGATAACATTACCGTCATAGCCTTCTTTTCCAACTAGATTAACCATAATACCAGCAACTTTACTTTCTGTAGCTCCTAGGGGTAAATCAAGAATTGCTCTTATTTGTTGTTCAAACTGATTAGTGTAGCTCGCTTCTATACTATAATGACCACTATTATGAGGTCTTGGGGCTACTTCGTTTACAAGAATTTCATTGTCTTGTGTCAAAAACATTTCTACAGCTAGTATCCCTACGTGTTCAAAAGCTCTTGATACACTCTCGGCAACCTTCATTGCTTTTTTAGCAATTTCATTGTCAATTCTTGCAGGGCATATTACATATTCTACTTGGTTAGCTTCTGGGTGAAACTCCATTTCGACCACTGGGTATGTTTTGATTTCTCCGCTAGGAGTACGGGCCACAATTACTGCAAGTTCATTTTTGAAATGAACTAATTCTTCTGCAATACACTCTACATCTGGTAAGCGTACTAAATCAGCTCCAGATTTGATAATTGATACACCTTTACCATCATATCCTCCTTGAGTACTTTTCCAGACAAAAGGAAGTTTGATTTTGTTACTAGTGATGCCTTCTGTAAGGTGTGTTTTATTCGAGAATCTAGTAAATGTTGCAGTGGGGATATTCTTTTCTTTGTAAAACAGCTTTTGCCTTCCTTTGTTTTGTATTTTTTCCAGTGTTTTTGCACTGGGATATACTTTTTTTCCTTCCTCTTCTAGTTTTACTAGCGCTTGAAGATTTACGGATTCAATTTCAAAAGTGAGGACATCTACTTTTTTTCCAAAATTATATACCGTCTCATAGTCCATGAGGTTTCCTTGTTGAAAAAAATCACATGCTATTCTAGAAGGGGCATCTTGATCAGGATCCATAACATAAGTTTGAATATCATACTTACGTGTCTCATATAGCATCATCTTGCCTAGTTGTCCGCCTCCAAGAATTCCTAGTTTGAAGTTTGACGAGAAAAAATTTGTCATTTTAGGGGTTTCAAATTTATCATAAATGGCAAAAATAATTTTTTCAGAAAGAATAACCATAAGAATGTAAGGTAAATGCTATTAGTCGACTACAATCTTTCTTGTTTTATCAGGTTTTTACTTTCTTATTTTTCTCAATATAAATTAATATTAAAGTTTGTAGGCAGTAGGTTGATAGTGTAAATCTTAGTTATGCTCATATCTAATTACTATCTTTGCGCCTTTGTATAAAAAATCAAACCAAAGTCAGTGTCAAATAGTGTTATAAAGTTGCATGATTTACATTTTGTTCCTTTTGTTTCTGAGAATGAGATAGTAAAAGCAATAGATAAAGTGTCTGATGGATTAAATCATGATCTGAAAGATAAAAAACCTTTGTTTATTGCTGTATTGAATGGTGCTTTTATGTTTGCATCAGAAGTTATAAAAAGGTTTGATTATGAGTGTGAGGTTAGTTTTGTAAAACTTGCTTCATATTCTGGAACCGAGACCACTCATAAAGTGAAAGAACTGGTAGGGCTGGATCAAGAAATATCTGGACGTACAGTTGTGATTTTAGAAGATATAGTAGATACTGGTAATACTGTTGAGGTATTGGCAAAAATGTTGGAGGAAAAAGGATGTTCTGATTATAAGATTGCGACTTTATTTTATAAACCAGAAGCATATACCAAAAAGGTTGCAATTACATATACAGGAATTGAAATTGAAAATCGGTTTATTGTAGGTTACGGGCTTGATTATAATGGATTGGGACGTAATCTTACTCAAGTTTATCAACTAAAATCAAATAATATGACAAATTTGGTCTTATTCGGGCCTCCAGGGGCAGGAAAAGGAACGCAAGCAGAAGTTTTGAAACAAAAGTATAACCTAGTGCATATCTCTACAGGAGATGTATTCAGGTATAATATAAAAAATGCTACAGAGTTAGGTACTTTGGCAAAGTCTTATATGGATAAGGGACAATTGGTACCAGATGAGGTAACAATCAATATGCTGAATGCCGAGGTTGATAAAAATCCTAATGCCAAAGGTTTTATTTTTGATGGATTTCCTAGAAATGAAGCTCAGGCAGATTCATTGGCAAAATTCCTGGAAACCAAAGGAACAGAGGTGCGCGCAATGGTTGCTCTAGAGGTAGATGATGAGGTATTGGTACAACGATTATTAGAAAGAGGAAAAACATCAGGACGACCTGATGATGCAGATGAAGGAGTGATACGTAACCGTATCAAAATATATTATGAAGAGACTGCTATTTTAAAAGATTATTATCAAAAACAAGATAAATATTTTGGAATAGATGGAGTAGGTGGTGTTGATGAGATTACTCAAAGATTAAGCAACGTAATAGATACACTGTAAGTTTTATAGGTCTCTCTTGTGAGACAGAACAGAATTACAGATACTAATAATAGAGATTAAATTGAAATGATCCCGATATATGTCGGGATGATACGAAACGAGTTATGACAGAAGGGAATTTTGTAGATTATGTAAAGTTACATGTAACCTCGGGAAAAGGAGGTAAAGGATCTGTTCATTTACATCGCGAAAAATATATTACCAAGGGAGGGCCTGATGGTGGTGATGGAGGACGTGGAGGTCACGTTATTGTTCGTGCAAATCCAAATATGTGGACACTACATCATCTAAAGTTTAGACGTCATTTTAGAGCAGAACATGGTAGTCACGGTAGTAAGAGTAGAAGTACAGGGGCTGATGGAGCAGATGTATATGTTGACGTGCCATTAGGAACAGTGATTCGTGATACAGAAACTCAGGATATTATTCAGGAAATTACCGAGAATGGACAAGAATATATTGCAGTTCGAGGTGGAATGGGTGGTAGAGGAAACTGGCATTTTAAAAACTCTGTAAATCAAACTCCTCGATATGCGCAACCAGGAGTAGAAGGTGAGGAACTAGATATTACGCTAGAGCTTAAGGTATTGGCAGATGTAGGATTGGTAGGGTTTCCTAATGCTGGGAAATCTACTTTGTTGTCTGTTATTACTTCTGCAAAGCCAAAAATTGCTGATTATGAATTTACTACACTGAAACCTAATTTAGGTATTGTAGAATATAGAGATTTCCAGACATTTGTAATGGCAGATATTCCTGGTATTATTGAAGGGGCGGCAGAAGGAAAAGGTATAGGGCATCGTTTTTTAAGACATATTGAGCGTAACTCTAGTTTATTGTTTTTGATTCCTGCGGATGCTCCTGATATAAAAAATCAATATGAAATTCTTTTGGATGAGTTACGTAGATATAATCCTGATTTGTTAGATAAAGAACGCCTAATTGCTATTTCTAAATGTGATATGTTAGATGATGAGCTAAAAGAAGAATTAAAAAAAGAATTAGATCAGCAGATGGATGTTCCTTATTTGTTTATTTCTTCAGTTGCCCAGCAAGGGTTGCAAGAATTAAAAGATACATTATGGAAAATGTTGAATAAATCTATTGATTGATTCTTATAACTAGTATAATTTAAAATCAGTGTAGATATACCTACACTGATTTTTTTTTGTCTCATATCGAGGGTATAGAGTTTGCTGTTTTGTGTTAGCGATTTTTAAAAATGAGTATTTAGTAATTGTTTGTTTTTATGGCTAGTAATAATTCTTGTTAACGATTTATTAACCTTTTTTTACCAAAGCAGAATCCGCTTAAAGCGTTTCTAAGTCAACTTGAAATCTAAATTTCCCCCTAGAAGATGAAAACTAAAAATGTATTAGCCATTTTTGCTTTATCTGGATTGTTGTCTATTGTCGCTTGTAATGAGAAACAAAAGAGCAACTCTACCCAGAATAAAAAAACAATAGCACAAAATGTAACACAATCTAAGAAAGAAAAGAAAAAACAACCAACAATATATGAGTTCACTTCTGTGGATAAAGGTTTTTCTTCTCTTACGTCAACTATTAATACTGTTGGGTTAGTGAAAACATTAAACGGAAGTGGACCTTATACGATATTTGCTCCAGTTAATTTGGCTTTTGATAAATTAGAAGAAGGAGTGATAAAAAAAATGATCGAGTCTAAAAATAAAGAACAATTACGAACTATTTTGGAGTATCATATTGTACCACGTATTATTACTAAAGAAGATATTATGATTGCTGTGAATAGAGGTAGTGGTAGTGTTAAGCTAACAACAATGAATGGGATATTGTTAACAGCTAGAATAAAAGAAGATCAAGTATTTCTTGTGGATGAGAGTGGTAACGGAGGGTATGTAATAGCTACAGACACTAAAGTTTCTAATGGTCTTATTCATAGTATAGATGCAGTAATGATGCCTAAGAAGTAATTTAATGGTGTATTAATATGGTTTAGTCTACGAGTTTATCTAACTTATTGATGCATATTGAGTACCCCAAAATCATAAGGGGTCCATAGACATGCTTTTATATTACTTTTTTTTAAGCCACTATTTACCCAACTATTACATGTTTTAAAACAAGAATAGCTGCCTTTTGCTTCATAAAAATCATCATTTATATAATACCCCAGACCAGGTAATAATACTTTTTTTTGATCAGAATCTAGTTGGAAGGTTTTGTAGATGTATTCATTGATTTTTTTTAGTTGTTTCTTATCTACTTTTAGTTCAATCCAATCATTTTGAATAGAAGAGTATCTTGTTACATGTAATAATGTAGGGGATTCCAGAAATAAGGCTTTGAACCCATTGGTAATAGTAAGATCTGCCCAGTTAGGGGTTTCTATATAAAAACTTTTATCCCCCCATCCAAATGAGAAGTATTGAGTCTTGGTGTTATATATTTGATCTTTTAAAACAGCAGAGATTAAGTCATCTTTCTGAATAATAATATCTAGGTGTACACCGTTGGAGCTTAAATATATGGTGTGAGGTTTATTATGATCATTTTTGATGTTGTTTACTGGAATGTGAGTTAAAACTAATGAGATTATAAGATATAGAAGAGGTGGGGTTAAAATGATTATAAGATATTTTAGTATTCTTTTAATTAATCTCATGCCAATTGTTTTTGTCTCAAAAAAAACTTCACAGGGTATTGTCATATTTTTTATATAATACCCTGTGAAAGCTAAAATAACCAAAATAATTTATTGTCTATTTGATTTCTACCCTAATCCCTTCTGAGTGACTAGAGAACTCAGGAGCATACATGCTTTGTATGGTAGTGATACCATTAGAGAAATCTCCTTTATTGTTTACTCGTAAATCGTATTCAAAAACATATACTCCTTTTGGTAAGTAATCAAAAAAGAAATTGGTTGATGCATCTTTGGTGCTCTCATAATATCCTAAACCATCTTGCCATTTATATTGGGATATAACATTGATTGGTTCCATCCCTGATGCTCGCATATCTTTCATGTGCACAAACTCCATAGCACGATCAGACCTTAGTTCGATTCGTACTCTTACAAGATCACCCAATTCTAATTTTGTATTAGAAGTTATTTCTGTGATTTTTTCACCAGTATCAGTATTTTTTTTCAAGAATAATTTTTTCTTTAATGATAATGGTGTTTTGGCTGTAGTGATCTTATCTAGATCTTCAAAATATTGCCAGTACAATGCTCCCCATGCAATTCCTTTTCCTTTTTTAGAAATTTTGGCTGTAGCCATATCAGATTTAATCTCATTTGTATTCCATGAGGTTTTGAAATATCCTGTTCCAGCCTCAACTTGAATATCTTTCATTGTACTAGGATCAATTTTTTGATCTCCTAATACGATATCTACCATATCTGTTACAGATAACCAATCACTACCATTTAATAATAGTGCATATACGGCATCAGAAGTTGCTTTGGTGGTTTGCCAACGATTTGTTTGTTTGTTTTTGAGCAACCAGATTTTTAGATTATCAACAATCTGTGTCTTTTTGGGTTCAGTTTCTATTTCAGAAAATACCTCGATCATTAACGATTGAGTTTCAATAGGGGCTTGATACCAGAACCAACTAGCAGTGTTTGATTTCCAGTACATACCTAATTCTTCACTAGAGATGCTTTTTTCATCTAACGATCTAATGATTTTATTGGCAGTAGTATCTTTTGCTCGATGTAAAATCAAGGCCAACATTCCTTGTGAATATAGACTCTGGTTTAGCCAGTACTTCTTAGATTGACCTAGATAGTAATTCCACGCCTCGTTGGTGTTGTTGGGTCTTTTGATATCAGTAAAGAAACTACGCATATATAGATAATGAACCTGCGTATAGCTTAAATGGTTTTCATTAATGTCGATTTTGTTCTTTTTACAATATCGTTTCAATTCTTCATATTCTTTTACAAAAGCAGCATCTAGAAAACGAACTGATTTTTGAAGCATATTGGTTGTGCTTTGATCAAATTGAGTAACTCCTAATTTTCTTAGGTGACCAAAACCAGTTGCGATATGTTGTGTGATAAATCGATTTTCTCGCCCTCCTTTGAACCAAGGGAATCCACCAGAATTATATTGCATTTGTTGCAACTTACGTAGCGCCATCTGTAATTCATTATTCATTTTGTTTAGATCAAAAAGTAGAGCTATTCTCTTCTTTTGTTCAGTTTCACTTTGAGCATCACGTAACCATGGGGTTTCTTGAATGATTAATGATTTTAACTCTTGATTTTTTTCAAGATTACTTACAAGTGCATCACTAGATTTCCATTGATTAAATACTTCCTGAATTCTAGGGTTTGAATTAGCAATATGACTGGCTAGTGTATTTGCATAATATCGAGAAAATGTCTGCTCTGCACATTCATAGGGATACTCCATGAGATAAGGGAGTGCCTGTACTGCATACCATGCAGGATTAGAGGTCATCTCTAGGGTAAGTTTATGGTGTTTTAATGTGCTTGAGGTATTGTTTTTTAACTTATTTAGTGTAAAAGTTTTTGTTTGATCAGATCGAATCCACATTGGTAATGTCTCTGTGACAAGCATTCTATTGCTTAAGACAGGTAATACATTTTGCTCGCCATCAGAAAATTCTCCAGCTTTGGCTATAATTTTGTATTGTACCGTTTGTATATTGTCTGGTATAGTAAGCTCCCAAGAAGCATTTGTATTCCCTTTTGCTTTGATATTAAAATTTTGGGAAGCGTTATTATTATGGAGTGCTACATCTATCGCTTTATTTGTTAACGCATCAAATAATTGTAGTTCTACAGTGCCGTTAAGTTCTTTGTTTGCAAGATTAGAAATTTTAGAACTCAATACAATTTTATCTCCTTGACGCAAGA
Source organism: Aquimarina sp. I32.4 (assembly GCF_002924285.1). Classification (NCBI taxonomy): domain Bacteria; kingdom Pseudomonadati; phylum Bacteroidota; class Flavobacteriia; order Flavobacteriales; family Flavobacteriaceae; genus Aquimarina; species Aquimarina sp. I32.4. The sequence goes on from NZ_PGUB01000004.1 coordinate 40,899, forward strand.
ACCTTGGTGGATTAGGTAGCACCATTAGCTCTTTTTGAGTTACAGTTTCTAGAGTGGTGGTGGTAGCTTTTAAATCTTTGGTATGTGCTAGAAGTTGTAGTTTCCATTTGGTTAACGCTTCTGGAGCGGTAAAATTAAAACTAACATTTCCTTCTGCATCAGTTGATAACTGTGGAAAGAAAAAAGCGGTTTCTTGCAAGTTTTTTCGAATCTTTACTCCTTCGGTAGACGCTTGGGGCTGTTCTTTCTTATTGCTCTGTTCATTAGAGAGATCGGTGATTCTTGCAGATGTGTCAGCTTCTTTTGCCTCCATCTCATCATCCATAACGGCTGCGGTTTCCATAGGCATTGCCATAGCAGCTTTTTTAGATTTTGGTGATCGCATCAACATTGGTGCAGGAGAACCGCTCTCCATAACATCACGCATTTTGGTTCTTCCGCCAAAATAAGCTTGACCAAAATACAATCCAAACCAATTTAATTGATCATAGTGTTGATTGCTACTATGATAATCAGGATTACTGCGGTTTTGTAACCTGAATGGTTGTATACCAAAACTTTGTGTTGCATTTCTGGTGCTTTGCGTATGGTATGGCGGACGATTGATGAGATTAAAATACCATTGGTGTGGTTTGAATTGATCTAGAGAGGCATCGTACATGCCAGCAAGTAACTCAGCACTTACCTTGTCTCCTTTATCTCCTTTGATTACAAAACTCCATGTTTCTTGTTGACCTGGGAGTAACTTATCTCTAAATGTTTTGGTTTCTATACTCAGATCTGTAGATTCGTATGGTACAGGAATTATGATTACTCCGCTCTCATAGCCATTATAGTTTAGATAACTGTAATTTATAGAAAAACCACCCATATCATCTTTGTCAACAGGAATTTTGATCGTTTTACTATTATTAGATAGTTTGATAAGCTGGGTTTTGATAATCTTATGGTCTTTTTCTATATCTACGGTAATCGTAATATCTTCTGAGGCAGACCCAAATTTGATTATTGCTTCGTCTCCTGGTTGATATGTGTCTTTATTGGTAGAGATTTCAAATAATTGTTTATCACTAATAGTTTTATCATCATGACTATAGATGGTAATATATTGTATGTCTTTTACGTCTTGCCCAAATCGATCTTTGGCTCTTAGCTCAATAACATATTTTCCTGATTCCCATTTTTTGATATTTCCTAAAGGTAGGTCTTGAGTTCCTTTTTTGTTTTCTTTTGCAGCAGAAGTGTTAAAGGAACTATCAAATACTAGTTTTCCTTTATTCCATTTTCGATAATCATGTTCGTTTTTGAAAGCATCATGAGGAAATATTTTTTTGAATTCTTCTTCTTTGAAGCCGTCATAATCTGGTGCCTTCCATGGGCGAATACGCATAGGCTTTTCTGGAGCTAGTAATTTGTAGACTTTGATTGCTCCAGATACGGCAACAGGTTCATTATTAAGATTAATGGAACTTATTGTAAGTTCGTGATCTTTTTGAGTTTTATCAAGTTTTTCTTTGATAGAAATATTGGCAGTAAGTGCATGGTAGCCTACATTCACAATAGTAGTTGTACTACGGGTTTCACCATTGATGTCGATTACATCTGCAGTAATCTCATAATTAAATATAGGTAGATTTTCTCTGGATACTCCTAGGTCTGGTAGGGCTTTAAAATCAATAAAATACTCTCCTTTGTCATTGGTTTTGGTTTCTCCATGTGTGATTTCTTGAGGTTCTACTGTGTGTGCGGGATACCAATAGCACCAACGAGGATATTGTACTTTGCGATGTATTCGATATATTACTTTGGCATCTGTAATCATACTACCTGCATAAGCAGTTGCAATACCAGTAAGTTTTATTTTATCATTTACTTTATAAATCTCGGTAACTGGATTGAATTTAGTTTCAAATTTTGGTCTTTTATATTCTTCAACAGAAAAAGAAGTGCTATTGTAACTATTGGTTTGTATGGTGTATATACCTGTAAGGCCTGAGGATGGCACTATAAATTCACCATTAAAAGATCCATACTCATTGGTTGTAAAATTTAATGTTTTTACATTTTGACCATTTACATCCTTTAGAGAAGCAAACGTAGGTTGATTAGCAGATACTTTATAATCTTCATCTCCATTAGAAGACATCATGATCCCTTTAAAAAAAACAGTTTGCCCAGGTCTATATATACTACGATCTGTAAATAGAAATGTTGTACTACGATAATTTTTGTTGTTTTCTGGAGTGTAGGATTGATTTAGATAATACCCCTCGAATCGAGCGATGTCTTTTTGGTATGAAACAGTAATATCTACGTCATAGTAATATTTATTTACAGATAAATATGCTTGTCCTTTTTCATCTGTTGTTGCGGTTTTGTCTAATCGATCACCGTACCCTCTTCGGCTATCTGTTTTGAAATGTACTTTTGCATTTGGAATAGGCTTTCCATTATGACGATCTAGGATCTGAAATATTGATTTTTCAGGAGTTTTGTTTTCTATGAGTGCAAGGTTACTAATTTGGGTGTTACCATAAGAGAACATGTTGTTTTTAGTAAGGTCTTTTGAGGTTGAGGCAAGGATAAGATAAGAACCTTGCTCTAACTCGGGTAACAATACTTCTGTAGTATGCTTTTGATAATCATGTTCATTGCAAATCTCAGACTCCCATTCTTTACTTATTTTTAGAGCGTTTAAAAATTTAATCTGCTCTTCAGTTTTATAGAGTCGATTTAAACTATTGAGTTGTTTAGGAGTGATTTTTAATGCCTTAAGGTATAGTTTGTCTAGGTTTTTATATGTAATCAATAACCTGCTTGACGTTTGTATAGGAAGATATTTTTCTATTTTGATATCTAATTCAGGGTTTAGAATCTGACTTTTCAAAGCTTTACAGTGGTTTGCCCCTCTGGAGTTAGGAAATTTTTTGATCGTTGTATCACATATCTCCAATGCCTCTTTTAGTTTCCAACGATAAGTTTTATTTTTTTCAGGGACATAAGCAGCAGCATATTCGTTATATAAGCTTGCGATTTCATAATCGTATAGTGCAGAAGCTTCTTGAGTAGCAAACTTCTTTTTTTCTGATTGTAGAGATTCTAGTAAAATTGTTTTTACGTCATCAAAGACTGCGTTTCCTGCTACAAATTTGATACGTTCTATATTTACTTCTGTCAATGCACCAGGAGTTTTGTCTCTAGAATGAAACTTGATTAAATTCTGAAATAATTTTAAAGCGTTAAACTGTAATGATAGAGAATCTTTGGTATTGATTTTTAAAGATGAAAAAACAGAGTGTTCCTGTAAATATTTTTTTTCATTTATAGAAAAAGCATAGGATGGTTTGGTGATAGAGGTTTCAGAGGTTTTATAGAAATCTAATGCATTGTGGGCTAAAAAGTCATATAATGTAGGTCGGTATTTTTTTGAACCTGAAGCCACTTGTAAAATTTCATCAAATTTATCAAGGCTTGTTTGTTGTGCTAAGACTCCGTTTTGAAGTGATTTTTGGTAATATAAGTGAACCTCTGCAAAAAGTGTTTCGAGATCCCATGTTCTAAAATCTTCCTGATCTACTTTTTGAGCAGTTTGTGTTCTATTATAGAATTTCCATCTGTTTTGTTGAAAATACTGCCAATATAAATTAGCTAAGATACTTTGTAGTATATTCTTTTTAGGAAACTTACTAGTGGTAATCTCCTCTTTTAAGTTTTTTATAATGGTGAGTTGCGCATTTTCTTCAAGAGTAAGCATGTATTTTGCTTTATGAAGCATCGCTTTTATAACCTGATTGTCATTTTTTTCTCTTTGGGCTTTTTCATATATCGATTCTACGACCTCTAAAGCAGATTTTGGTAACCCTTTTTGATTAAAAGTTTCAACTTTTTTCCAGTCGTTTTGGTATTCGTTTTGCCCTTTCATTACATATAGGTTTGATATACAGATTATAATAAGGATGATATGCTTTTTCATCATTTGTGTTTTAAGTTGTGAAACAAACGTAAAGACGAGTTGTATTATTTTATTATGACTAGATCTTATGATTTGTAAATAACGTTATAAAGCTACGTATTTGTTATGAGTCGTGGCTATTTTGTTTATACAAATAAAAAATTATGCCAAATCTATTTAAGCGAGTAAGAAACAACTAAAAACGAATAGATAAAATGATAAATGAGTGAAATGCCTGTTTTGTTTAGCAAACTGTTGGATTTTAGAAGGAAACGATTTGAGTTGCTAGAGTGTTTGTATTTTTTCATGATATCATTGTTTTGAGAGCAGATTGTTAATTGTATATTTACTCTCTGATTTTAAGAGTTTATTATGCGTATACATTTTATAGCTATAGGAGGTAGTGCCATGCATAACCTAGCAATTGCATTACATCAAAAAGGATATGAGGTTACAGGGAGTGATGATACTATTTTTGAACCCTCTAAGTCGAGGTTGGAACGTTATGAATTACTGCCAAATCAATTTGGTTGGTTTGCAGATAAAATCACTTCTGATTTAGATGCTGTTATTTTGGGTATGCATGCCAAAAAAGATAATGAAGAACTTCTTAAAGCACAGGAATTAGGGGTAAAGATATATTCTTATCCTGAGTTTTTGTATGAACAATCAAAAAATAAAACAAGAGTAGTTATTGGGGGGTCTCATGGAAAGACTACTATTACTTCTATGATTTTACATGTTTTGCATTATCATGACAAAGAAGTAGATTATATGGTTGGAGCTCAATTAGAAGGTTTTGATACAATGGTACATCTTACAGAAGAAAATGATTTTATCATTTTGGAAGGAGATGAGTACTTGTCATCACCAATTGATAGAAGGCCAAAATTTCATTTGTATCAACCTAATATTGCTTTGATAAGTGGTATAGAATGGGATCATATTAATGTGTTTCCAACGTTTGATAATTATGTAGATCAATTTCGCATTTTTATTGAATCGATAGTTAATGGGGGAGCTTTGGTGTATAATGAAGAGGACTCAGAAGTGAGAAAGATGGCTGAGTTAACAGAAAACCCAATTCGTAAGTTTCCATATTTTACACCAGTATATAGGATAGAGCAAGGAGAGACTTTATTAAATACTCCTGAAGGAGAAATGCCTGTAGAGGTCTTTGGAGCACATAATCTGAGTAATCTTGCAGGTGCCAAATGGATTTGTCAACATATGGGGATTGATGAAGATGATTTTTATGAAGCAATAGCTTCTTTTAAAGGAGCATCAAAACGATTAGAGAAAATTGTAGAACATAATAATACAGTAGCATTTAAGGATTTTGCACATAGCCCATCCAAGGTGAGAGCAACTACCAAAGCTGTAAAAGAACAGTATAAAGACAGAAAAGTTGTCGCTTGTCTTGAACTACATACATATAGTAGTCTTGATGCGTTGTTTTTGAAAGAATATGAAGGGGCATTAAATACAGCAGACGAAGCAGTTGTGTTTTACTCTCCCGATGCTGTAAAAATTAAGCAACTAGAAGAAGTTTCTGCTGCGCAAATTGAAACAGCTTTTAATCGAGATGATTTGATTATTTATACTAAACCAAAAGATTTTAAAGAATATTTGGCACAAAAAGATTTCGATAACTCTGTATTGTTATTAATGAGTAGTGGTAATTATGGAGGGTTAGATTTTGATGAAGTTAAAAAATGGGTAATTAGAGAATAGATATTATGTGAGCAGCACAATGTTTACTCCTTGTTTTAGACATCAAATTGCTGAAGATGATGATCTAGATGCTTATATTGTAATTGTCCCCATTGCTCGTTTGTGAATTTCCCAAAAATTGGATGGGGTTCCCATTCTTTTTTGTCTCTATGATTAGAGAATTTAGCAACAAGTTCCAAAAGTATTTCTCTTTCAGGGGTAAACTCTTTAGTTTTTACCACTTTTAGTTTAGAGTGAGTTGGTAAATTTTTTCTCCACGGTTTATCATTATACATAGATTTTTTAAAAAATAATTTAGCTAGAAAATTAGGTTTAAGTGTAAGAGGGTTTTTTTTTAGGGCTGTTTTTAGTGGAAATTGACAATGATGTAGCATTTGCGAAACATTCATTTTACCCCATGCGGCAGAACTATCAGTAGAAAGCTTATTGATTCTATTTTCTATTTCATTTAAGACTAAAGGATCAAATAAAGACTTCATAATAGTTGGTTTTATTAAAAAACAAAACAAAAGGCTAATCAATTGATTAGCCTTTTGTTTAATTTATATATGATTTTTTTAACTTACTTCATCAAAGAATAGACTAAGAAACCCATCTAAATCATCGTTACTACCAATATCTTTTGGTGTACCTAGATTAATCATTAAAGGCTGGTCTTTTATTGTCCCCCTTAAAAAATACTGAAAGGTTGTTCCCATCTTAAATTTATATCCTTTTAGTTGAGAACCAAATGAAGTGAATACTACTTCTGTTTTTGAAGTATTACTCTCTGCAAATGCACTTATTGTAGCATCAAATACCGCAGATAACATATCATCAGTATAATAATCCCACTTTATAGATGTTCCATCACAAGCTTGCATTTCATATTCAGATTGTGCTTGACATCCTTTAGGTACTTGTATGTTATTTCCTACTAAATTAAGAAATGATATCTTTTTATCTTGCCCATAAAAACTAATGGTTGCAAGAAGTAAAACGAAAGTAAAAATATTCTTCATAAATAGGTTAATTTGAAGGTGTTAAAATATTCATTTTTAGATTAAGGGTGTTCAAATATAGTAAAACTTTCATTTTCAAACAAATATATGTGGTAAAATAATAGCTTAAGATAACAATTTCTGTACTATTGTTGATATATTTATAGTGTAATAAGTAGTTGTTTTTGAGGTAAGTAGTTTGCTCTTATTGCTTTGGTATTTTAATTATTTTTAATTGTAAATTGAATGTATGAGTGAGATAAGTACTTCGTTTTCGATCAAGGAATGGGATGAAAATGATCGTCCAAGAGAGAAATTAGACGCTAAAGGGAAGAATACACTGACCGATGCAGAGTTGTTGGCTATATTAATAGGTTCTGGTAATCGCGAAGAGAGTGCGGTAGCATTAAGTAAACGTATGTTAGCTAGTGTAGATCATAAGATTAATACATTAGGTAAATTATCAGTTAAACAGTTAATACGTTTCAAGGGAATTGGTAAAGCAAAAGCTATAACTATCGTAGCTGCATTAGAATTAGGAAGAAGAAGAAGGGACGAAATCTCTATGGCGATACCAAAAATTACTTGTAGTAAAGATGCATTTAATCTTTTAAGGCCTGTTATAGGAGACCTTCAACATGAAGAATTTTGGGTGTTGTTTCTGAATAATGCAAACAAAGTGATTCAGAAAAAACAAATCAGTGTAGGTGGTAAGACTGAGACCTCTGTAGATATAAGAATTGTTTATAAATTAGCATTAGAAAGCGGAGCTATAGGAATTATAATTGGTCATAATCATCCTAGTGGGGCACTGCACCCAAGTCAATCAGATAAAATTTTAACCCAAAGATTAAAACAGGCAGGGCAAACTTTGGATATCAAATTATTTGATCACCTTATTATTACAGAAAATAGTTATTTTAGCTTTGCAGATGAATCTATATTATAGAATCTATTTCCTATTTTGATTAATAAAATGAGAAATACAAGCTATAAGATGTAATCCTAGAACACAAAATATGCTATTAGTTCATGTACAAAAAGTTACTCCCAGAGTATTATATACCTTTAAACAAATATGCAAACGTATTTTAGGATTAGATGTAGATTTGGTTTCAAAAATAGAACCGTTTATTGCTCACGATGGACCTAAATTTTCCTATGGTAAGCAGCCATTAGGTAAAGAACTTTATTTTCAAAGTGTAGAGTTGCTTTTTGAGCATGGCTTGAATGATGTAGATGTAGAGGTAACTCATTGGGAGGATACAAAATGCTTTTTTGATGTTAAGCATAGTGAATCAGCATTGCCTTTTGATATTTTTGCTGCGACTTTTTATCTATTAACAAGATATGAAGAGTACTTGCCGCATGTAAAAGATGCTATAGGTCGTTTTCCTGCAATAGAGAGTATTGCTTATACTCATGATTTCTTAAAAGAACCTGTAGTAGATATATGGGCTCATAAATTTAAAAAAGTACTTTTAGAGAAATACCCAGATCTTAAGTTTCAAGAAAAAAAATTCTCGATTAAACCAGTTATTTCTGTAAGTCAAACGTTTGCTTATAGAAATAAAGGAATTCTAAGGTCAATTGGAGGAGGGTTTAGAGATTTATGGCAATTACAATTTGAAGAACTTACAGATAGAATAAAAGTAATTGTGGGATTACAAAAAGACCCATATGATACCTTTGATTTTATAATTAGACTACAAAAAATAAGAAAAAGGAAAACCAAAGTCTTGATTGGATTAGGTGATTACTCAAAGTATGATGAAAATGTTGGATACAACCGTTTGCAGCATCATAAAATTATAAAACATATAGCTGATTACCTTGATGTAGGGTTAAAAGTGTCTTATGCAGCTATTTCTGATATGGTTCTGTTGAAAAAGGAAAAACTACGAATAGAAAATATTGTGAATCGACGACTACAATATTCTCTTTGTTCTTTTTTCAAAATAAAATTACCTGAAGCTTATCGTAACTTTATAGAATTAGAAATTGGTGAGGATTATTCAATGGGATATTCTGGGTATTCTGGGTTTCGTGCAGGTACCTGTTCGCCTTTTATGTTTTATGATTTGGATTACGAAGTGCAAACCCCATTAATAGTGCATTCGTTTTGTTATGCATATTTGGGAGAAGGAGACAGAGCAGATGTAGGGGATGAGATATCAGTAAAAAAAGAAATAGGTGATTATATAAAAAAGATAAAAAAGGTAAACGGAACCTTTATTCCTGTTTTTAGTAATACCTTATATAGTGATTCGCATAATGAACCTTTTTGGAAATCAATTTTAGAATTTATTTGGACTATAGAAGATGAATAATATAATCAAGCATGTTTTTTTTGATCTAGATCATACACTTTGGGACTTTGATAAGAATTCTTCCCTAGCATTTCAAATGATTTTTGAAAAATTTAATATTGATATTCAGTTAGGAGATTTTTTAAAAGTTTATCAACCTATTAATATGCAGTATTGGAAAATGTATAGAGAAGAAAAGGTGAATCAACAAGAACTTAGAAGGGGTCGCCTTTCTGAAACGTTTTCCTTTTTTGAAAAAAAATATCCTGTAGAGACCATAGATGCAATGTCTAGTGGTTATATTGATTTTTTACCACTTCATAATTATTTGATAGATGGAGCAAAAGATTTATTAGATTATCTTACTCCAAGATATGAATTACATATTATTACCAATGGATTTAAAGAAGTTCAGAATAAGAAATTATTAAATTCTGGGATTTTACATTTTTTTAAAACAGTGACAGATAGCGAAGAGGCAGGGGTAAAAAAGCCAAATCCATTTATTTTTGAAAAAGCAATATTAAAATCTGGAGCAGCATCTAATCATAGTGTAATGATAGGAGATAATTATGAAGCAGATATATTGGGAGCAGAAGCGGTTGGATTAAAAACAATATGTTTTAATTATCATAAAGAAAAATTACCTTCACAAAATATTCAAGTTGCTACATTAGAAGATATTAAAAATTACCTTTGATTTTTATATGACTACCTACCTTTTTTGTGATGATTTATAGAGGTGTGTTTTGTGACACCTTTTAGTATGACAAAATTAATTTTTATATTTCGACTTATATTTTAATAGAAAATACTAATCTTGCATAGGTAGTAATGCTAGTTCTTATTTTGAACTTTAATAAATTCAAATGAAGAAATGATATAAGAGTATAACTACGGTTTGATTTTAATGATATAAAATGATTGTATGTTACGTAATTTGTTTTTAGGGGTTGTTTTTATTTCAACATTGAGTATTAGTGCTCAAAAAAGTATTAATGAGTATGAATATATTGTTGTACCAGAGAGTTATAGTTTTCTTAAAAAGAATGATCAGTATCAGCTAAATTCATTGACCAAATTTTTATTTGAGAAATATGGTTTTAAAGCTTTTATGAATATGGCAGAATATCCTGAGGATTTAAAAAATAATGGATGTAAAGCATTGCGAGCGAATGTAGTAAAAAAACCAAGTGTATTTCAGACCAGGCTTATTGTAGAATTGATTGATTGTAATGGTGCAGTTGTGTTTGCTTCTACAGAAGGTAAAAGTAGAGAAAAAGAGTTTAAACCAGCATATCATCAGGCGCTTAGGAATGCTTTTAAAGATGTAAAAACATTAAATTATACTTTTGTGCAGAGTAAGCAGGAAGAGGTGTCAAAGAAAGAACCTGTAACTGTATCAGAGGGTAAAGTAAAAGAAGCGGTGCAATTATCTACACCAACAAATAAGTCGATCGAATATTTGTTTAACGAAGTCAATTTCATCTTTGAAAAACAAGAATATGGATATGAGATGTTTAAAAAAGAACAAGAAAAGATGTCTGTAGGTAAAATCTATAAATCGACTAGTGGAAAAAGTTATATCGTAAAAGCAGGAGAATTAAGCGGTAATGGCTATTTTGATGGATACGGTAATTTTGTCCTAGAGCGCATCAATCCTGTAACTAATAAGTTGGTTACAGATACATTTGCTAGGCAGTAATAAAGTTATGGCTATCTGTTTATAATTAACTAAACTAATTAATAGCCGTATTTGTCACCCCATCTGGATTTAAGAAAAGTTCTTAACGAATGTTCACGCTGATTATCTCCTGGGTCAAATAGTTTAGTGTTTATGATTTCATCAGGAAGAAACTCCTGTTTTGCAAAATTATCCTTGTGGTTATGTGCATATTTATAATCTTCACCATACCCTAATTCTTTCATCAGTTTAGTAGGAGCATTTCTTATATGTAAGGGCACAGATAAATCCCCTGTTTGTTTTACTAATTGTTGTGCATGGTTGATGGCCATATAAGAAGCATTGCTTTTTGGTGAAGAAGCAAGATAAACAGCACATTGGCTCAATATGATTCTAGCTTCTGGATATCCAATAGTATTAACCGCCTGAAAAGAATTATTTGCTAAGATCAAGGCCGTGGGATTTGCATTTCCGATATCTTCAGAGGCTAATATAATTAATCTTCTGGCTATAAATTTTAGATCTTCACCGCCTTCAATCATTCTGGCAAGCCAATAAACAGCAGCATTAGGGTCGCTACCTCTAATTGATTTGATAAATGCAGAAATAATATCATAATGTTGTTCTCCAGTTTTGTCATATCGCACAGTGTTTTGCTGTACTAGTTTTGTCACCACATCATTGGTTATGACTATAGGCTCTTCATCGTGGCTAGAAACGATCAATTCAAAAATATTAAGCAGTTTACGCGCATCTCCACCACTTAGTTTTAATATAGATTCAGTTTCTTTTAGTTCTATTTTTTTTGATTTCAGAAATTCATCTTCTTGCGTTGCTCTTTCTAACAAGGCTTCTAGCTCCTTTTTGCCAAAAGGGTTAAGTGTATATACTTGACAACGCGATAACAATGCAGGAATAACTTCAAAACTAGGATTTTCTGTAGTTGCACCAATAAGAGTAACCCAACCTTTTTCTACGGCACCTAATAGCGAATCTTGTTGTGATTTACTAAAACGATGAATTTCATCAATAAACAAAATAGGATTTTTGGTAGTAAATAAACCTCCGCTTTGTTTGGCCTTATCAATAACCTCTCTTACATCTTTTACACCACTATTGATGGCGCTTAGCGTATAGAAAGGTCTTCCTGATTCGGTAGCAATGATATTTGCCAGTGTTGTTTTTCCTACTCCAGGAGGACCCCAAAGGATAAGAGAAGGAATAATCCCTTTTTTGATTTGCTGGGTTAATGATCCATTAGTGCCAATAAGGTGCTCCTGACTCAAGTACTGCTCCAAAGATAATGGGCGAATTCTTTCTGCTAAAGGCTTGTTTGTATTCATTTACAGTTGCTATTTTAATTTGATTAGTGTTATAGGAGCTATAAGTAATCAAAAGATTGTACAAGATTATTTTGTAAATGTAAAGTTACAAAGCTTCATTGAATTTATTTGTAGGAAATAAATCAATCATAAAAGAAGTTATTATGAGTGTATAGTTACGACTATTAGTTTTAAAGATCCAGTTTATAAATGATAACAACCTGTCATTTTAGCTGAACTTTATATTTTGGACTTTTTTTTGATATGATTTTGATGTTATGCAAGAAGAAAATACTCATTTTGAATTTAGTACAGGTGTAGTAGGATATCCATTATTATTTGTTTTATTAATTTGGGTAGTCTTTTGGTTTGAGATTAGATTTGGTGTTGATTTTAATAGTTTTGGGGTATATCCAAGAACAGTGGTGGGGATGAGAGGTATTATTTTGTCTCCTTTTATTCATTCAGATATAACACATTTATGGCATAATACATTGCCACTTTTAATATTATCAGCTGCATTGTTCTTTTTTTATCAAAAGAATGCATGGAAAGTTTTTTTGATAGGTTTTTTTATGACAGGTTTTTTAACCTGGTTGTTGGGGAGACCTGCAAATCATATAGGAGCAAGTGGTATCATTTATATGCTATTTGGATTTCTTTTTTTTAAAGGGATATTAGCAAAGCACTTTCGGTTGATAGCATTGTCTTTTGTAGTAGTGTTTGTATATGGTAGTATGGTTATGTATGTACTGCCAATTGATCCTAAGATTTCTTGGGAAGGACACTTATCGGGACTTATATCTGGTATCGTATTAGCCTTTGTGATTAAAAAAGGAGTGGTTCAACCTGAACGATACACATGGGAATCTGAAGATTATAACCCTGAGGATGATGAGTTTTTAAAACACTTTGATGAGAATGGTAATTTTATTGAAAACGTCACGCAAGAAAATCCAGAAGAACAAATTACAGTAGTGTATGAATATAAACCGATAGATAAAGAAAGTAAAGATAATGAGTAATCAAAAAACTACTGTCTTTGCCTTATAGTTTCATACAGGAATACGCCACAAGCAACAGACACATTTAGAGAACCAATATCGCCAAACATTGGTAATTTTGCTTGATGATCAACTAGTTTTAGTACCGATTGGGATACGCCTTTGCCTTCACTTCCCATAATAATTGCAGTAGGGGTAGTTAGATTCGTCTCATAAATAGTACTGCTCGTCTTTTCTGTAGCTGCCACCACTTGTATACCAGAACCTTGTAGATAAAATATAGCATCTTTGATATGATCAACTTTACAGATAGGGATTTTGTAAATGGCTCCTGCAGAAGTTTTGACTGTATCTGCACTTACTGGAGCCCCCCCTTTTTTCTGAATAATAATACCATGCACTCCTGTACATTCTGCGGTTCTTATAATAGCACCAAAATTACGAACATCAGATAGTTGGTCTAGCACCAAAAACAAAGGAGTTTCTCCTGATTCTGTAACCTTTATAACAAGATTTTCTAAATCATAGAAATCAATAGGAGAGATGTAGGCAACAGCTCCTTGGTGATTTTTTCTTGTTAAGCGATTTAATTTCTCTATAGGAACATGAGTAATGGTAATGTTTTGTTTTCTTACCAAAGTTACTAATTCCTTAGATAGATCACCTTGTAACCCTTTCTGAAGAAACAATTTGTCAATAGTTTTGCCTGCAGTAATTGCTTCTATTATTGATCTAATACCAAAAATCAAGGATTCATTTTTCATAGTTGGCAAAGATAATGTATTAGGAGTTAGTTCTAGTGATTGATTTTATAAAAAAAATGAGGCTATCATTTTTGATAGCCTCATTAATAATTCAAGTATATAGATTGTTGATTACTCTATAATACTGTTTTCTTTAGCAGATAATGCAATGCTAGTAGTAGCACCTCCATTTACAAGAGTTACGTCTCCTACTAAGATCACACCATAAATATCTTTAAGTACAGGACTAGCTTCGGTTCCAATGTTTCTAACCAGCTTGTATACATATATCTCATCTTTAACCACTTGAGCAGTAGTAACCGCTGCTCCAGCATCAAAGTCTGCTTTTGTTTGCTCTACATCATTGTAAGCATCATATGCTGCAGCTCCTGTGATAGGAGCAGCTAGCTTAACAAATTGAATGTCTACAGTGTAACCAGTATTAGCAATTGCTTTAAATCCTTGTGTACCATCAAATTCAATATCTCCAGAAGGGTCATCATCTATAGAAGTTTCACCTGTCAATAAGCTTAGCTGATTTGTAGTAAGGTCATTACTTATAGTCCCATCAACAGCTGCGTTATGTGGTTGTGGATCAATAGGGATAACTACTTCTGCAGTATCACTAAGTGTTCCACTAGTAACTGTAAATGTATAGATCAATGTATCACCAACAGTAAGACCATAGTCATTGATATATGCTCTGTCTTTTAAATCAATTTCTCCAGATGCTATAGCAAATTCTGAAGAGATATCTGTTTCTGCACCTGCAGGACCATTCTTCCAAGTTACTGTGATACCATCTATAGTAGCACCTGCTGTCTTAGCAACATATTTAATAATGTTATCAGAAGCAGTATCCTTATGTTTTATAGCAGAAACTTCTTCGGTTATATTAATAACCTTATTAACGGTCAAAGTTTGTTCAACTACCGCTGGAGAAATAGAACCTCCTTCATATAAGAAATCAAGAGGGAAACTCCCAGAAAGAGCCGTTGTTCCATCTGTTTTACCAGGGAATACAAAAGGCAATAATGAAGAAGTGTTAAAAGTTGCAACATCTCCAGATACAGTTGCATTTCCAATACTTTCGTCACTTGAAAATGGTGCGTTGTCTTCTGGGTGATTTTGCCCTTTTTTAACAATAGAGATAGTAGTGATTTGAGCATCACCAGTTAAATCCAATGATATTTCTTCATTTATATCAAATGTTGAGATTTCTGTTTCTGCAAGCCTTACAGTTGCTCCCACAGTTGTTCCAGTTGCTCCTGGATCTTCGTCATCAGCACACGACACCATTGATAAAATCAATGAGGTGGCAAATATACTTTTTATTAATGTTTTCATTTATTTTATTTTTTATTACTGAGCAGTTAACACTGCATTTATTTATTTTGTTATGGATGAACTATAATTGTTTTTTTATTGAAAAACAGTAGTCTTACCATCTAATAAATGACTTCCTTGTCTAGATATCGCTTCTTGATATGAATCAGGATTAGATACTCTTTCAGAAATAGGGTATAAGAACCTTCTAGGAATTACTCCTGACGGGTTAAGACCATTTGAACCTTCTGAGTTAGGAGTTAGACGTGGATATCCAGTTCTTTTGTAATCATTCCATACTTCTATTGGAGTATTACCATATAAAGCTTTATACTTCTCAATAATTATAGCTTCGATATCAGCAGCTTCAGAACCTCCTAGAGTTATACCGCTAGTGTAAACTGCTATAGTTGGAGCAGAAATACCTATGTATTCCATATTAGCTGTAACTGCTGCTTTTAAGGCAGAAGTACCATCTTGACCTTTACGTTCAAGAGCTTCAGCTTCTATAAATTTTAATTCTGCATAAGACATAAGAAGGCCTGGAGATTCAAAACGACCCCAGAATAAATCTTGATTATCGTTTTGATAAAATAAATCAGTACTTCCTGATCTTACCATGTATTTGCTTTTTCTTGGATCTCCATCCATGAAAGTAGAAAACTTAGGGTCAATCACCATTGTTTCTGGTCTGTCTACACCAAAAAGAGCTAATGGGTTACCACCATTTACTGTAGCTTCAAAATTAAACTGAGCTTGATCAGCATTGCTTGACATAGCTTTAGCTATTGCAGCTAATGCTTTGTTATGAGCATCAGTGTCTACTTTAGTACGTTGAATATAATAACGAGCTTTTAGTGCATAGGCAACTTTTGCCCATTGATCATTAGTTAAAGTAACAAGACTTCCCTGAATTGGTAGTGCATCTTCAGCCTCTAAATCAACCACAGCTTCATCAAGTAATCTAAAAATTGATTGAAAGATCGATTCTTGAGTGTCATATTTAGGGAATAAGTTTTCTTCACCTTTAAATGCTTCAGTAAATGGAGCATCACCCCAGCAATCTGTTACCATTCCTAGATTAGCTGCTAAGTATATTTTAGCAATACCTCTACTATTTACACCTTCTGTGTCAGAAGTCTTTTCTATGATTTGAACACAATCTCTCATAGAACCAGTATAAATACCAGTATCCCAAAAGTTATCTAAATCACTTTCGTCTATTACATAGGTAGTATAACCAGCCTGTTGCGCATCTGCTCCTATCCATTGTTGTGTAATAATACCAGATAGACGACCTAGTCCAGCAGTAATATTTCTATGAGATTGGGTTTGCATAATTGGCATAATCGCCTTTACAGGAACTATATCTTCTGTCGGGCGTGACGGGTCATTATTTGTGTCGCCATATTCACATGATACTAACATAGCTGCAGTAGCCATCATGAGAACAAAAACTTTGTTGATTTTATATGATATTTTCATTTTTTACTTTTTAAAAGTTAAGTTTAAGTGAAACAGCATAACTTCTTGTATTAGGCTGGTTGAAGTATTCTAAACCAACACCATTAGAATCTCCTGTTAAGTTGGTCTCAGGGTCAACTCCAGGATAAGCAGTGTCTACCCATAAGTTTCTTCCAGATACTGTTAATGAACCAGAAGTAATAGGAGTTCCGTTTAATAATTTATCTCCAAAATTATAAGATAATGAAGCTTCTCTTAAACGTACCCATGAACCATCATATACATTGTCTTCTGATACGCCACCAAAACCATATTTTGTCCATCTGTTTACTCCTGTAGCATTGTCTGCTAGAGCAACAGCACGAGTATTTGGTTGTCCAGTTGATTGTACAACACCATCAAATACATAATCAGTAATTTCTCTTTGATCAGCGGTTTCTTGAGAAACTCCAAAGAAATCTAAAATACCACAAGTTCCACACCAGATATCTCCACCTTCTCTAATATCAAATAAGAAAGATAAAGATAAGTTCTTATAAGATACAGTATTTCTAATACCTGCTTGCCAATCTGGGATTGGATCTCCAATTACACCTGATTGTGGATCAACAATAGGGAAACCTTTGTCATCAATTTGGATATTACCACTATCATCTCTTAACCATTTGTTACCAAAAATAGCACCATAAGATTCTCCTGGTAATACTCTAGAAGATGTAGACGTAAATCCAGCAAGGGTAAATGATTCTACTCCAGGAGCTAATTCAACTACCTCAGTAGTATATGAGGTCCAGTTTACATCAATATTCCATGAGAAATCATCTGTACGAACAGGGTTAAAGTTGGCGCCTATTTCAAAACCTTTGTTTTCAATCTTACCAACATTCGTATTTCGTCCACTAAATCCTGAAGAAGGAGCAACGTCTACTGCAAAAACTTGCCCTGTTGTCTCTTTGGTATAGTAAGTTAAATCTAAACCTACTCTTGAATTAAAAAATTTCAATTCTCCACCAACTTCTAATTCAGTTGTTTCTTCAGGTTGAATTTGACTACTACCAGATTCTCCATCTCTTTCTAAAGCAACAGCTCCAAATAAAGGAAAGGTGTTAGGGCTATTATTGATAAAACCATCACCTCCTGCAGCACCTGCTTCAAAAAATGTTTTTGATGCATAGATAGGAGCATCATTACCAGTTTTACCATAAGAAGCTCTTAACTTGCTATAGTTTACTATATCACTTTCATAAAGTTCGCTAAGTACAAAACTTGCACCAACACTATATGATAAGAAGTCATTGCTATCTACTGGAAGTGTAGAAGACCAGTCATTTCTAGCTCTACCCGTAACAAAGAAAGTATCATTGTAACCAAACTTAAGTTCTCCAAAAACAGCATCTGTTTTCTTTCTGAAAATATCTACATCATTTATTTGAGTAGATGAGTTTGATACATCAAAGAATCCAGGGATAGTTAGACCATCAGCCTGTACATTCCTTCTAAGGTAATCATTAGAGTAGTTTTCATATCCTAATAAACCATTAAATGTTAATTTTTCAGATATGTCTTTATTAAATAGAGCTAAAAAGTTAGCTGTGATATCTTCGTTGAAAACAGCATCGTCAAATACACGACCTGTACGGTTAGAAGCAGAATTTAAATCAAATGCTGATTTTCTAACATCACTATATCTATCATAAGCATATCTACCTTGTAGTGTTAGCCAATCCATTGGTCTATATTCAAAAGAAAGTCTACCTGTAAACCTATTAACATTATCAGTAGCTGGATTTTTAGACACAGTCCAATATGGGTTGTCATATACACCAGCTCTGTAACTTCTTTGTGAACCATCACTAAGCTCATAAACGTCAGTAACTCCTACAGCACTTCTTCCCGTTAATCCATTACCATTGTCAAAAGTTGGTGTAGTTCTTAATAAACCTAACATGATCCCAGATATATTAGAACCTCTTTGGACTCTTACACCACCTGAATTCACAAACGAACCACTTGCAGATATTTCAAATTTTTCAGAAAGATCAGCGGTTATGTCAGCTCTAAAAGAGTTTTTTCCAAATTCTTCTGTTGGAGCAACTCCTGTTTGGTCAAGTTTTCCAGCAGACAGGTAATATCTTACACTTTCTGTCCCACCTCTTACAGATACGTTCAGGTCAGTTAATAAACCTTTTACAAAGAAATCATAATGATCATATGTTTCAGCAGCTCTTCCATTACCATCTCCTGTAGGCACAAGGGTACCAAATCTGTGGAAGGGATAGCTAGAATCTCCATCATACTCTAATGTAGAAACTCTTGGTCCCCAACTAGGACCATTAAAAGATTCAGGTCCTTTGTATACTCCATTTATACCTTGAGCAAATTCTCTCTGAAGCTCTGGTGTTTGTGTTATTTCACTCATCTGAACAGTAGAACTAACCGATACAGTTGGAGCTCCTATTTTACCTTTTTTGGTAGTAATGATTACAACACCATTTGCAGCTCTAAGACCATAAAGGGTTTGCGCTGCAATACCTTTAAGTATAGATATGCTTGCAATATCATTTTGATTGATATCAATAGCTCTATTGGATTGGTCAACACCATTTGTTGCATTACCAACACTAGAGTTATCAATAGGTACACCATCTACAATAAAAAGAGGAGAGTTGCTTCTTGTAATAGAAGTGTTTCCTCGAATTCTGATATTTGCAGATGCACCAACAGAACCAGAAGAACTAACTACAGAAACCCCTGGGGCTTTTGCTGTAAGAGAGCTTACAAGATTTACTTCTCCTGAGTTTTCGATTTCATCATCTGCTACTGTTGCGATAGCGTAACTAAGGGATTTTGGTTTTGCTTTTATCCCCTGAGCAGTAACGACAACTTCTTCTAATTCAGAAGCCGAGGCTGATAATTGAGCGTTTATAGAGGTGTTGTCCCCAATAACGACATCTTTTGTCTCAAAACCAACATAACTAAATGATAATACAGCTCCTCTGTTCGCAGTAAGAGTATAATTACCATCAAAATCGGTTTGAGTTCCGTTTGCTGTAGATTTTACAACAACATTAACTCCAGGAAGAGGTAACCCTTTATCATCGGTTACAGTTCCTGAAATCATTTTTTCTTGTGCAAAAGTGAATTGCACAACAAACGCTAGTAGTAGCGTTAGAATTCCACTAAACTTTGTTCTCATTTTACAATTTATTTGAATTAGCCAGTTCCAAAAATCATAATAATATCTTTATAAAACAACTTTTTGTCATTAAAATTTAAAATTGAAGTATGGCTTTGTGTTTAAATTATAAGGTGTTGAAATGTGTATTAAAGGTTTCTGTTTTTTTTGCTTGAGTAATAGGTAAGTGTCAGATTGTGAATTGTTTCTTTAATTTTTTTTTTGAGATTTTGTTATTACTTATAAAGGACGTAGTTTGGGGTTGAATTTAGGTACAAAAAAAATATTTTTTTCTTGTGAATTTTATGTTAAATTAATAAAATGTTGTTTTTGAGCTGTTGTTTGGGATGTGTTTATGTGTAGTGTCTTTTTGGGGGGAGATGTTTTTAATTGCTTTGAAAAGTTGGTGGTTAGAAGTTGTTTTGGTTGAGATGATGGTTTTTGATGTTTTTTTTGAATGTTTTTGATAAATATGAAGCCTTTTGATCTTATTGATTTAGCGATATTATTTAAATATATAAAAATTAATCTCTTAGGATTTGATTTGCTGGAAAATATTTCTACCTTTGCACCCCCTTTAAAATGGGAAAATTTAAAATTTTTAATATATAGTGTAAAGCAAATTATGCCAACAATTTCACAATTAGTAAGAAAAGGTAGAGCCAAAATAACTAAGAAGAGTAAATCGGCTGCTTTGGATTCGTGCCCGCAACGCCGCGGTGTTTGTACGCGTGTTTACACCACTACACCAAAAAAACCTAACTCAGCTATGCGTAAAGTAGCTCGTGTTAGATTGACAAATGGTAAAGAGGTGAATGCGTATATCGGTGGTGAAGGTCACAATCTACAGGAGCACTCGATAGTATTAGTTAGAGGTGGAAGGGTAAAAGATTTACCAGGAGTTAGATATCACATTGTTCGTGGAGCTTTAGACACCGCAGGTGTTGAAGGAAGAACGCAACGTAGATCTAAGTATGGTGCTAAACGCCCTAAGAAGTAATTAAAAAAACTTTAAGAATAAGACATGAGAAAAAGAAAGGCTAAAAAAAGACCGATTTTGCCAGATCCGCGTTTTAACGATCAGTTAGTGACTCGTTTTGTAAACATGATGATGTGGGATGGAAAGAAATCGACTGCTTTCAAAATATTCTATGATGCAATTGATATTGTAGAAGAGAAAAAACAAAATGAAGAGAAAACAGCTTTAGAAATGTGGAAAGAAGCGTTGTCTAATGTGATGCCTCACGTAGAAGTACGTAGTCGTCGTGTTGGAGGTGCCACTTTTCAGATTCCTAATCCAATTAGACCTGATCGTAAAATATCTACGGCTATGAAGTGGTTGATTCAGTTTTCGCGAAAAAGGAATGAGAAGTCGATGGCTCAAAAACTTGCTGCAGAGATTATTGCTGCAGAAAAAGAAGAAGGAGCTGCTGTTAAGAAAAGAGTCGACACTCATAAAATGGCTGAAGCAAATAAAGCATTCTCACACTTTAGATTTTAATCATTAAGAAATGGCTAGAGATTTAAAATATACTAGAAATATAGGTATTGCTGCACATATTGATGCAGGGAAAACTACAACTACAGAGCGTATTCTTTATTATACAGGTGTAAGTCATAAAATTGGAGAAGTGCATGATGGTGCAGCTACAATGGACTGGATGGAGCAAGAGCAAGAACGTGGTATTACTATTACTTCTGCAGCAACAACCTGTGAATGGAAATTCCCGACAGAAAATGGGAAGCCTGTAGATGACACAAAAGGATATCATTTTAATATTATTGATACACCAGGTCACGTTGATTTTACCGTAGAGGTAAATCGTTCTTTACGTGTGCTTGATGGATTGGTTTTTTTGTTTAGTGCTGTTGATGGTGTAGAGCCACAATCAGAAACTAACTGGAGACTAGCTGATAATTACAAAGTGCCTAGAATTGGATTTGTTAATAAAATGGATCGTCAAGGGTCTAATTTTATGGAAGTATGTCAACAGGTTAAAGATATGCTAGGTTCTAATGCAGTGCCTATCGTGTTGAATATCGGTGATGAGGAAGATTTTAAAGGTATTGTTGACTTGGTAAAGAATCGTGCGATTGTGTGGCATGAAGAAGGACAGGGGTCAACTTTTGATGTTATTGATATTCCTGAGGATCTTAAAGAAGAAGCAAGGATGTTGCGAGGTAAGCTTATTGAAGAAGTTGCTGCCTATGATGAGAATTTGCTTGAAAAATTCATGGAAGATGAAGAATCTATTACAGAAGAAGAAGTGCATGCTGCTCTTCGCGCTGCTGTAATGGATATGTCTATTATCCCTATGATTTGCGGATCTGCATTTAAAAATAAAGGAGTTCAATTCCTATTAGATGCTGTATGTCGTTACTTACCTTCTCCGACTGATAAAGAAGGGATTGTAGGAGTAAATCCAGATACAGAAAAAGAAGAAATACGTAAGCCAGATGTAAAAGAGCCGTTTGCGGCCTTAGCTTTTAAAATCGCAACAGATCCTTTTGTAGGACGATTGGCTTTTTTTAGAGCTTATTCTGGACGTTTGAATGCAGGTTCATATGTGTTAAACAATCGTTCTGGTAAAAAAGAACGTATCTCTCGTATCTATCAAATGCATGCTAATAAGCAAAATGCAATTGAATATATAGAGGCTGGAGATATTGGGGCTGCAGTAGGGTTTAAGTCTATTAAGACTGGTGACACTCTTACTGATGAAAAGAATCCTATTGTTTTGGAATCAATGGACTTTCCTGATCCTGTAATTGGTATTGCGGTTGAGCCAAAGACTAAAGCAGATGTTGATAAACTAGGTATTGGTTTAGGGAAATTAGCAGAAGAGGATCCTACGTTTACTGTACGATCAGATGAGTCTTCAGGGCAGACTATTATATCAGGAATGGGTGAGCTTCACTTAGATGTTATTGTGGATCGTTTAAAGCGTGAGTTTAAAGTAGAGGTAAATCAAGGTCAGCCACAGGTTGAATACAAGGAAGCTATTACTGCTGTGGCAGAACATAGAGAAGTGTATAAAAAGCAATCTGGTGGACGTGGTAAATTTGCAGACATAGTGTTTACAATTGAACCAGCTGATGAAGGTGTGGTTGGACTTGAGTTTGTAAATAAGATCAAAGGTGGAAATGTTCCAAAAGAATTTGTTCCTTCAATAGAGAAAGGTTTCAAAATGGCAATGGTAAATGGGCCTTTGGCTGGTTATGAGGTGGATGCTATTAAAGTAACATTAACTGACGGATCTTATCATGATGTGGATTCTGATCAACTATCTTTCGAATTAGCTGCTAAATTAGGTTTTAAAAATTCAGCAAAAGCTGCTAAAGCCGTAATTATGGAGCCAATTATGAAGTTAGAGGTTATCACTCCTGAGGAAAATATGGGTGATATCGTAGGTGATCTTAACCGACGTAGAGGGCAAGTAAGTGATATGGGGGACCGAGCAGGCGCAAAGACTGTTAAGGCAACCGTTCCACTTTCTGAAATGTTTGGATATGTAACAACATTGAGAACATTGTCATCTGGTAGAGCAACGTCTACAATGGAATTCTCTCACTATGCAGAAACTCCTTCTAATATTTCAGAAGAAGTAATTGCAGCTGCTAAAGGAGTTAACGCTTAATTATTACAGAAATGAGTCAAAAAATTAGAATAAAACTGAAATCTTACGATCATAACTTGGTGGATAAGTCTGCTGAGAAAATCGTAAAGACTGTAAAGAGTACTGGTGCTGTAGTAACTGGGCCAATTCCTTTACCAACACATAAAAAGATCTTTACTGTGCTACGTTCTCCGCACGTAAATAAGAAGTCTAGAGAGCAATTTCAATTAAGCTCTTACAAAAGACTATTGGATATATATAGCTCATCTTCAAAAACGATTGATGCGTTGATGAAGTTAGAGTTACCAAGTGGAGTTGAAGTAGAAATCAAAGTTTAATATGACTTTGAGGTAAGTGGTAAGACTTACGATAAAATGTCCTGCGCTGTATGCAAAGGAAAAACGGCAAAAATACATTCAGGGTTGAACGTGTTTTGACCCTGTTTTTTTTGCAAGTAAATTAAAGTGTATTGAGGAACTGTTTTTTCAATGCAGAATTAATAAATCATTAATAAATAATTAAATATGTCTGGGTTAATAGGAAAAAAGATCGGTATGACCAGCATCTTCGATGAGAATGGAAAAAACATTCCATGTACAGTAATCGAAGCTGGACCATGCGTGGTTACCCAAGTCAGAACTAAAGAAGTTGATGGCTATGAGGCTGTTCAACTTGGTTTCGATGACAAAGCGGACAAAAATGCTACTAAAGCGGCTTTAGGTCACTTTAAGAAAGCAGGAACTGTTGCAAAGCGTAAAGTTGTTGAATTTAAAAGTTTTGAGGAGGAGTACAAATTAGGAGATACAGTAACGGTAGAGCATTTTGCTGAAGGAGAATTTGTTGATGTGTCAGCAACTTCAAAAGGAAAAGGCTTTCAGGGAGTTGTAAAGAGACATAACTTTGCTGGTGTAGGTCAGGCAACTCATGGTCAGCATAACCGTTTAAGAGCTCCTGGTTCTATAGGTGCTGCATCTTATCCTGCAAGAGTTTTCAAAGGAATGAAAATGGCAGGAAGAATGGGTGGAGAAAAAGTAAAAATTCAAAACTTAAGAGTATTAAAAGTAGTTCCTGAAAAGAATTTACTTGTTGTGAAAGGGTGTGTTCCTGGACATAAAAATGCTTATGTAACTATTCAGAAGTAATGAAAGTAGCGGTAATTGATATAAACGGAAAAGAAACAGGAAGAAAGGCAGACCTTTCTGATACTGTTTTTGGTATAGAACCAAATGATCATGCTGTGTACTTAGATGTGAAGCAGTATTTGGCAAATCAACGCCAGGGAACTCACAAGGCTAAGGAGCGTGCAGAAATCACTGGTAGTACTAGAAAAATAAAAAAACAAAAGGGAACAGGTACGGCCAGAGCAGGTAGTATTAAGTCACCTGTGTTTAAAGGTGGAGGTAGAATTTTTGGTCCTAGACCACGCAGCTACTCTTTTAAATTAAATAAGAACTTAAAAAGATTAGCGAGAAAATCTGCTTTAAGTATCAAAGCAAATGATAAGGCAATTACGGTTGTTGAAGATTTTACTTTTGACACTGTAAAGACAAAGAATTTCACAGCAATTTTGAAGTCTTTAGGGCTTGAAAACAAAAAATCTTTGTTTGTGTTGGCAGAGTCGAATAAAAATGTATATTTGTCGTCACGCAATTTGAAAAGTTCAGAAGTTGTAACTAGCTCAGAATTAAGTACTTATAAAATACTTAATGCAGGAAGTTTAGTGCTTTTGGAAAGTTCTTTGAAAGGAATTGAAACGAATTTAAGTAAATAGAAGCCATGAGTATCTTAATAAAACCTATTATTACAGAAAAGGCTACTACAGATAGTGAAGTGTTTAATCGCTATGGTTTTGTAGTAGATAAAAGAGCGAATAAGGTGGAGATCAAGAAAGCAGTAGAAGCTGCTTATGGTGTATCTGTTGCTAAAGTTCGAACAATAAATGTCCGCCCAGATCGTAATACCCGTTATACGAAAACAGGTATGGTTACTGGTAAAACGAATGCTTATAAAAAAGCAATTGTACAGGTGGCGGAAGGTGAAGTAATTGATTTATATAGTAATCTTTAAGACTAAAAAATGTCAGTAAGAAAATTAAAACCAATTACCCCAGGTCAGCGTTTTAGAGTAGTAAATGGATTTGACGCCATTACTGCTGATAAGCCGGAAAAAAGCCTATTGGCTCCGAAAAAAAGGTCTGGAGGTAGAAACAGTCAAGGTAAAATGACCATACGCTACAAAGGTGGTGGTCATAAGAGAAGGTATCGTATCATAGATTTTAAGCGTGATAAACAGGGAATTCCTGCTACCGTTGCTACAATCGAATATGATCCAAACAGAACTGCGTTTATAGCGCTTTTGAACTACCAAGATGGAGAAAAGCGTTATGTTATTGCCCAAAATGGTTTGCAAGTAGGTCAGAATATCGTTTCTGGTAGTAATGTAGCTCCAGAGATAGGTAATGCAATGCCGCTTAGCGATATCCCATTGGGAACAATCATTTCTTGTATAGAATTACACCCTGGACAAGGAGCTGTTATGGCTCGTAGTGCAGGATCATTTGCTCAGCTTATGGCTAGAGATGGTAAGTTTGCTACGGTAAAGTTGCCTTCTGGTGAAGTTAGGCTTGTGTTGGCTAATTGTGTAGCTACTATCGGAGCAGTATCTAATAGTGATCATCAATTGATCGTAGGAGGTAAGGCTGGTAGAACTAGATGGTTAGGTCGTCGTCCACGTACGAGACCAGTAGCAATGAACCCTGTCGATCATCCAATGGGTGGTGGTGAAGGACGTTCTTCTGGAGGTCACCCTCGTTCTAGAAAAGGTCTTCCTGCAAAAGGATTTAGAACCCGATCTAAAACGAAAGCGAGTAATAAATATATTGTAGAACGTAGAAAGAAATAATAAGATATGGCACGTTCATTAAAAAAAGGACCTTACGTTCACTATAAGTTAGAGAAAAAAGTAGCTGCAAATGTAGAAGCTAATAAAAAGTCTGTTATTAAGACTTGGTCTAGAGCATCTATGATTACTCCTGACTTTGTAGGGCAAACAATTGCAGTTCATAATGGTCGCCAATTTGTACCGGTATATGTTACCGAGAACATGGTAGGGCATAAGTTAGGAGAGTTTTCGCCAACACGTTCTTTTAGAGGACATGCAGGTGCTAAAAATAAAGGTAAAAAATAATTTAAGTCATGGGAGTTCGTAAAAGAGAAATGGCAGATAGAATTAAGGAGGAGAAAAAGCAAATTGCTTTTGCTAAACTTAATAACTGCCCTACGTCACCTCGGAAGATGCGTTTAGTTGCGGATTTAGTACGTGGTGAAAAAGTTGAAAAAGCGCTTCAGATTCTTAGATTTAGTCCTAAAGAAGCATCTCGTCGTTTAGAAAAATTATTGCTTTCTGCAATAGCTAACTGGCAGGCGAAAAATGAAGACGCTAGCATCGAAGATGCTGATCTTTTTGTAAAAGAGATTCGTGTTGATGGAGGAAGTATGTTAAAAAGACTTCGTCCTGCTCCACAGGGTCGCGCACACAGAATAAGAAAACGCTCTAACCACGTTACAATTGTGGTTGCAGCAAACAATAATACACAAAGCTAATATAAACTATGGGACAGAAGACAAATCCAATCGGAAATCGCCTTGGTATCATCAGAGGTTGGGAGTCCAACTGGTATGGAGGTAATGACTACGGTGATAAACTTGCCGAAGACGATAAGATTAGAAAGTATGTACACGCACGTTTATCAAAAGCTAGTGTATCAAGAGTAATTATTGAGCGTACGCTTAAACTTGTAACCGTTACTATCACTACTGCTAGACCTGGTATCATTATCGGAAAAGGTGGTCAAGAGGTAGACAAGTTAAAAGAAGAGCTTAAGAAGATTACAGAAAAAGAAGTACAGATCAATATTTTTGAAATCAAGAGACCTGAATTAGACGCATTTTTGGTAGGTTCTAGTGTAGCTAGACAAATCGAGAGTCGTATTTCATATCGCCGTGCTATCAAAATGGCTATTGCAGCAGCGATTAGAATGAATGCAGAAGGAATCAAGATTCAAATTTCAGGACGTTTGAACGGGGCAGAAATGGCACGTACAGAGTCTTATAAAGAAGGTCGTATTCCTTTATCAACATTTAGAGCTGACATAGATTATGCTTTGGTAGAAGCGCATACTACTTATGGTAGATTGGGCGTGAAAGTATGGATCATGAAAGGCGAAGTATATGGTAAAAGAGAACTTTCTCCTTTAGTTGGTTTATCCAAAAAACAAGGAAAAGGTGACAGAGGTGGACGTGGTGGTTCAGGAAACAATAAATCACGTCGTAGAAAGTAATTTTTTAAAGTAAATTAACAATGTTACAGCCTAAAAGAACAAAATTCCGTAAACAACAAAAAGGACGTATGAAAGGTCTTTCTCAAAGAGGGCATACACTTTCTAACGGTACTTTCGGAATCAAATCATTAGATTCAAGTTTTGTTACAGCTAGACAAATTGAAGCAGCTCGTATTTCAGCTACTCGTTATATGAAGAGAGAAGGATCTCTGTGGATTAAAATATTCCCAGATAAGCCTATTACAAAAAAGCCTCTCGAAGTACGTATGGGTAAAGGGAAAGGTGCTGTTGAGTATTGGGCAGCAGTAGTAAAACCAGGAAGAATATTATTCGAAATAAGTGGAGTGCCTTATGATGTTGCTAAAGAAGCATTACGTCTGGCAGCTCAAAAGCTTCCTGTAAAAACTAAGTTTATCGTAGCTAGAGATTATCAAGCTTAATATTTGAGAGATTATGAAACAATCAGAAGTAAAAGAATTATCTACAGCTGAATTACAAGAGGAACTTGGTAAATCTCAAAAAGAGTATTCAGATTTAAGAATGGCTCACGCTATGTCTCCATTAGAGAATCCTTTACAATTACGTAAAGTAAGAAGATTTATAGCGAGAATGGCTACAGAGCTAACAAAAAGAGAATTAAACGGTTAATTCTGCTGAAAGATGGAAAAAAGAAATTTAAGAAAAGAACGTATAGGAGTTGTTACTAGTAACAAAATGCAGAAATCAATTGTGGTTTCTGAAGTTAAAAAAGTAAAACACCCGATGTACGGAAAGTTCGTGTTAAAAACGAAAAGATACGTTGCACACGACGAGAAAAACGATTGCAATATTGGTGATACTGTAAAGATCATGGAAACAAGACCTATGAGTAAAACCAAATGCTGGAGATTAGTAGAAGTAATTGAAAGAGCTAAGTAATTATGGTACAACAAGAGTCTAGATTAAAAGTAGCCGATAACACAGGAGGGAAAGAAGTTTTGGTCATCCGTGTTTTAGGCGGTACAAAAAGAAGATACGCCTCTGTAGGAGACAAAATAGTTGTCAGTGTAAAAGAAGCAACTCCAAATGGAAACATTAAGAAAGGAGCCGTTTCTACTGCAGTTGTAGTTCGTACCAAAAAAGAAGTGCGTAGACCAGACGGTTCTTATATTCGTTTCGATGACAATGCATGTGTTCTTTTGAACCCTACAGGAGAAATGAGAGGAACCCGTGTTTTTGGTCCAGTAGCAAGAGAACTTCGTGATAAGCAGTTCATGAAGATTGTTTCACTAGCGCCAGAAGTGCTTTAATAATAGTTGTGAAAATGACAAAGCTAAAAATAAAATCAGGAGATACGGTACGAGTTATCGCTGGAGACAATAAAGGTCAAGAGGGAATAGTTCAAAAAGTATTGAAAGATAAAAACAAGGCGATTGTAGAAGGTGTTAATTTAGTATCTAAACACAAAAAGCCTAGTGCAGCAAGCCCACAAGGAGGTATTGTAAAGCAAGAAGCTCCTATTCATATTTCTAACTTATCGTTGTTAACTTCAAAAGGAGAAACTACTAGAGTTGGATATAGAGTAGAAGGAGATAAGAAAGTAAGATTTTCTAAAAAATCTAATGAAGTAATATAGTTATGGCTTATATCCCAAGATTAAAACAAGAGTATAAGGGCAAAGTAATGTCAACTCTTACAGAAGAATTCAGCTATGATAATGTAATGCAAGTACCTAAGCTTAAAAAAATAGTTTTGAGTAGAGGTGTTGGAGCAGCAGTAGCTGATAAAAAGTTAATTGACTATGCAGTAGATGAATTAACAACAATCACTGGTCAGAAAGCTATAGCTACGATTTCTAAAAAAGATGTTGCAACTTTCAAGTTACGTAAAGGAATGCCAATTGGTGCAAAAGTTACGTTAAGAGGAGAAAGAATGTATGAGTTTTTAGATCGTTTAATTACTTCTGCATTACCACGTGTTAGAGATTTTAGCGGAATTAAAGCTACAGGATTTGATGGTAGAGGTAATTACTCTTTAGGAATTACTGAACAAATTATTTTTCCAGAAATTGATATTGATAAAGTTAATAAGATTTCAGGAATGAATATTACATTTGAAACTTCAGCTAAGACTGATAAAGAAGCAAAATCATTGTTAACCGAACTAGGATTACCTTTTAAAAAGAATTAATTATGGCTAAAGAATCAATGAAAGCCCGTGAGGTGAAAAGAGCTAAAACTGTAGAGAAATACGCTGAGAAGCGCAAAGCTTTAAAAGAAGCTGGAGATTATGATGCTTTACAGAAATTGCCAAAAAACGCATCACCAGTTCGTAAACATAATAGATGTAAATTAACAGGAAGACCAAAAGGATATATGCGTCAGTTTGGAATTTCTCGTGTTACATTTAGAGAGATGGCTAATAAAGGGTTGATACCTGGAGTAACAAAAGCTAGTTGGTAATAATAAAGTAAATTAATTGGTATAAGGTTCGGACTATTTTCGAAAACCAATATCATAAATTATAGACAATGAATACAGATCCTATAGCAGATTATTTAACCAGAATACGTAATGCAAATAGTGCTCAACACAGAGTTGTTGAGATACCAGCATCAAAGGTTAAAAAAGAGATCACTAAAATATTATTCGATCAAGGATATATTTTAAGTTATAAATTTGAAGATAATACAACACAAGGTACTATCAAGATAGCGCTTAAATACGACAAAATAACCAAAGAACCGGTTATTAAAGAATTACAGAGAATCAGTAAGCCAGGTTTACGTAAGTATGCTGGATCTTCTGAGATACCTAGAATTCTTAACGGATTAGGGATTGCAATAGTATCTACTTCTCATGGAGTAATGACTGGTAAAAAAGCTAGACAAGAGAATGTAGGTGGTGAAGTACTTTGTTACGTATATTAACAGTATAAAAGACAAAAGAAATGTCAAGAATAGGAAAAAATCCAGTAACTATTCCGTCTGGTGTCACTGTAGAGGTGAAAGGTAATGTTGTTACTGTTAAAGGAAAATTAGGAGAACTTTCTCAAGAGATCGATAGTATCGAGGTGAAAGTTGAAGAGAGCCAAGTAGTTTTGGAGAGACCTAGTGAAGTTAAAGATCATAAAGCAAAGCACGGATTGTACAGAGCTTTGATTAATAATATGATTATAGGTGTTTCTGAAGGTTTTACCAAAGAATTAGAATTGGTAGGAGTTGGTTATAGAGCTTCTAATCAAGGTCAAAAATTAGATTTGGCCTTAGGATTCTCTCATAACATAGTGTTAGACTTAGCTCCAGAAGTGAAAGTTGAAACTATTTCAGAAAAAGGTAAAAACCCTATCGTAAAATTAAGTTCTCATGATAAGCAATTGGTGGGTCAGATAGCAGCTAAAATTAGAAGCTTCCGTAAGCCAGAGCCTTATAAAGGGAAAGGAATCAAATTCGTAGGAGAACAATTAAGAAGAAAAGCAGGTAAATCTGCATAATACTAACGTTATGGCATTCTCAAAAGATTTAAGAAGATTAAAGATAAGAAAGCGTATCCGTGGTAGTGTAAACGGAACAGAACAACGTCCTAGATTATCTGTTTTTAGAAGTAACAAAGAAATCTATGCGCAAATCATAGATGATGTATCTGGTAAAACTATCGGTGCAGCTTCTTCAAGAGATAAAGACATTGCTTCAGCAGCAGGAAATAAAATAGAAAAAGCAAACTTGGTTGGAAAAGCGCTTGCAGAAAAAGCTAAGAAAGCTGGTGTAGAAACAGTATCCTTTGATAGAGGAGGGTATTTGTATCACGGTAGAGTAAAATCATTAGCAGACGGTGCTAGAGAAGCAGGACTTAAATTCTAAGAAATTATGTATCAAAAATATAAAAACGCAGAATTAGTAAAACCAAGCGGGCTTGAACTTAAAGATCGTTTAGTAGGAGTACAACGTGTAACTAAAGTAACTAAAGGTGGTAGAGCCTTTGGTTTTTCAGCGATAGTTGTTGTAGGTGACGAGAACGGAGTAGTAGGTCATGGTTTGGGTAAATCTAAAGAAGTAGCAGAGGCTATTGCAAAAGCAGTAGAAGATGCAAAAAAGAATTTGGTTCGCATACCATTGCATAAAGGAACATTACCTCATGAGCAAAAAGGTAAATACGGAGGAGCACGTGTGTTATTAATGCCAGCTGCTACTGGTACTGGAGTAATTGCAGGTGGTGCAATACGTGCGGTATTAGAAGCAGTAGGAGTACATGATGTACTTTCTAAAAACCAAGGATCGTCTAACCCTCATAATGTGGTGAAAGCAACATTTGATGCATTGTTACAATTGCGTAGTGCGCAACAAGTAGCTGTTCAACGTGGTGTTTCATTGGAGAAAGTGTTTAAAGGATAAATTCAGGAACGATGGCAAAGATTAAAATCACAAAAGTAAAAAGTGCGATTAACCGTACTCAAAGACAGAAGAGGACCTTAGAGGCTCTTGGTCTTAAGAAGATCGGCCAGGTTGTGGAGCATGATGATACTCCTAATATCCTTGGGATGGTAAATAAAGTTAAACATTTAGTTTCGATAGAAACAAAATAATATAAGCACATGGATTTAAGTAACTTAAAACCTGCTGCAGGTTCAGTAAAAAATAATACTAAGCGAGTAGGTCGTGGACAAGGCTCTGGAAAAGGAGGGACTGCCACTCGTGGTCACAAAGGAGCAAAGTCACGTTCTGGATATTCTAAAAAGATCGGTTTTGAAGGAGGGCAGATGCCACTTCAGAGACGTGTGCCAAAATTTGGTTTTAAGAACATTAACAGAAAAGAGTATCAAGGGATTAATTTAGACACACTACAGAAATTAGTAGATGATGGAAAAGTTACAGATACTGTAGACTTGGATGTGATTTTAGCTACACGTCTTGCGGGGAAAAATGATTTGGTTAAAATATTGGGAAGAGGTGAACTGAAGGCAAAATTAAAAGTCTCAGCTCATAAATTTACATCCACTGCAAAAGCTGCTATAGAAGCAGCAGGTGGTGAAGCAGTAACCTTATAATTGACGATTCATGAAATTTATTGATACAATAAAAAACATTTGGAAAATCGAAGAACTAAAAAATAGAATCTTAGTAACACTTGGATTGCTATTGGTATATCGATTAGGAGCACAAGTTGTACTTCCAGGAATAGATGCTTCGAAGTTAGCAAGTTTAGGATCTCAAACTCAAGATGGTTTGTTGGGATTGCTTAATGCATTTACAGGAGGGGCGTTTGCTAATGCCTCTGTGTTTGCATTAGGTATTATGCCGTATATATCTGCATCAATTGTAGTGCAGTTAATGGGTATCGCAATTCCTTATTTGCAGAAACTACAAAAAGAAGGAGAAAGTGGTAGAAAAAAGATCAACCAGATTACACGTTGGTTAACTATTGCTATCACCTTGATTCAAGGTCCTGGATATATCTATAATTTGTTTGCAACACTTCCTGCATCGGCATTTAGTACTGAGATAAGTCAAACTGTTTTTGTTGTATCTTCTGTAATCATTATATCGACAGGTTGTGTTTTTGCAATGTGGTTAGGTGAAAAAATTACGGATAAAGGTATTGGTAACGGTATATCTCTATTAATTATGGTGGGTATTATAGCAACGTTGCCGCAATCATTCGTACAAAACTTTTCTTCTAGAGTATCAGGAGAAGGAGGAGATATGATTATGGTGTTGATAGAATTGGTAATATGGTTTGTTATAATATTAGCATCTGTGTTATTAGTTATGGCAGTACGTCAAATACCGGTACAATATGCTAGACGAACTGCAGGTGGAGGATATGAAAAAAATGTTTTCGGTTCTCGCCAGTATATTCCATTAAAACTAAATGCTTCAGGTGTTATGCCAATTATTTTTGCGCAAGCAATAATGTTTGTGCCAGTAGCAGTTGCGGGTCTTTCGGATTCTGAAACTTCTCAAGGAGTAGTAGCAGCGTTTAGTGATATTTTTGGATTTTGGTATAACTTGGTGTTTGCTTTGTTAATTATCATATTTACTTATTTCTATACTGCAATTACGGTGCCTACAAATAAAATGGCAGACGACTTAAAGCGTAGTGGAGGTTTTATTCCAGGGATTCGTCCAGGGAGTGAAACATCTGAATATTTAGATAAAATAATGTCTCAGATTACATTGCCAGGATCTATATTTTTGGCCTTGATAGCGATATTTCCTGCAATTGCAGTAAAGCTATTAAATGTTCAGCAAGGATGGGCATTGTTCTTTGGCGGTACTTCTCTACTAATTATGGTAGGAGTAGCTATAGATACAATGCAACAGGTTAATTCTTACCTTCTAAACAGACATTACGATGGATTAATGAAAACGGGTAAAAACCGAAAAGCAGTAGCATAATGGCAAAACAACCAGCAATAGAACAAGACGGAAGTATAATTGAAGCATTATCAAATGCAATGTTCCGTGTAGAACTAGAAAATGGTCACGTAGTGACAGCGCATATATCTGGTAAAATGCGTATGCATTACATCAAATTATTGCCAGGAGATAAGGTGAAGTTAGAAATGAGTCCTTATGATTTGACCAAGGCTCGTATAACATATAGATACTAAATAAATTAAGAATATTGTATTTTAAGATTTTTTGTGTACTTTTGCAGGCCGAAAAATCTTGTTACTGATTTCGTTCATAAAGCATAAAATGTGTTTTATGAATATAAAAAACAAAAAGATGAAAGTTAGAGCATCAATAAAAAAGAGAAGTGCCGAGTGCAAGATTGTGCGTAGAAAAGGCCGTCTTTACGTAATTAATAAAAAGAATCCTAGATTTAAACAAAGACAAGGGTAATTATGGCAAGAATTGCAGGGGTAGATATACCTAAACAAAAGCGAGGAGTTATAGCGTTAACCTATATCTTCGGAATTGGTAGAAGTAGAGCTAAAGAAATTTTAGAAACTGCCAAAGTAGATGATAGTATAAAAGTTTCTGATTGGGATGATGACCAAATTGGTCGTATTCGTGAAGCCGTTGGAGCCTATACCATAGAAGGAGAATTACGTTCTGAAGTACAGTTGAACATTAAGCGTCTTATGGATATAGGATGCTATAGAGGTATACGTCACAGAGCTGGTTTACCATTAAGAGGACAACGTACTAAGAATAACTCTAGAACACGTAAAGGAAGAAGAAAAACTGTTGCTAATAAGAAAAAAGCGACTAAATAATAAGTAGTATGGCAAAGTCAACTTCAAAAAAGCGTAAAGTAATTGTTGAATCTGTAGGAGAAGCGCATGTAACTGCTTCTTTTAACAACATTATTGTTTCGTTAACAAATAAAAAAGGAGACGTTATTTCTTGGTCTTCTGCTGGTAAAATGGGATTTAGAGGTTCTAAAAAGAATACTCCTTATGCTGCGCAATTAGCTGCAGAAGATGCTGCTAAGGTTGCAATCGAAGCAGGTCTTAAGAAAGTAAAAGTATACGTTAAAGGACCTGGTAACGGTAGAGAATCAGCAATACGTTCTATTCATAATTCTGGAATAGAAGTTTCTGAAATTATCGATGTTACGCCGATGCCACATAATGGATGTCGTCCTCCAAAAAGACGTAGAGTTTAATTCTAATCCTGAACTTGTTTCAGGATCTTTTTTACATACAATAAGTAAATCTAATTGATGAGAGATAAAGATTATCGAAGGAAAGAGACCTTAATTCATAGTCGCTCTCAGTAACTAAATTATTAATAATGGCAAGATATACTGGTCCAAAAACTAAAATCGCTCGTAAATTTGGTGAAGCGATATTCGGAGATGATAAATCATTCGAAAAAAGAAATTACCCACCAGGTCAACACGGGAACAATAGACGTAGAGGAAAGAAAAGTGAGTATGCTATCCAGTTAATGGAAAAGCAAAAAGCTAAATATACATATGGTGTTCTTGAGCGTCAGTTCCGTAATATGTTTGAAAAAGCAACTCGTGCACAAGGTATTACTGGTGAGGTATTACTTCAACTTTGTGAATCTCGTTTGGATAACGTGGTTTTCAGAATGGGATTGTCTAATTCTCGTAGAGGTGCTAGACAGTTAGTTTCTCATAGACATATAACTGTTAATGGAGAGCAAGTGAATATTCCTTCATATCAGTTAAAAGCAGGTGATGTTGTTGGAGTAAGAGAAAAATCAAAGTCATTAGAAGTAATTCAGAATTCATTAGCTAACAATAGTAAGGTGTATGAGTGGATTACATTTAATAATGACACAAAACAGGGGACATTTGTTTCAGTTCCGGCTAGAATTCAAATTCCGGAAAATATTAATGAACAATTCATTGTCGAATTATACTCTAAGTAATAACGCTAAAGAAGAAACAATAACATGGCAATATTAAATTTTCAGAAGCCCGATAAAGTTATCATGATTGACTCTACAGAGTTCAATGGTAAATTTGAGTTTAGACCATTAGAACCTGGATATGGATTAACAGTTGGTAACGCTTTACGAAGAGTTTTGCTATCTTCTTTAGAGGGATTTGCTATAACTTCTCTTAGAATTGAAGGTGTAGATCACGAATTCTCGGCAATATCTGGTGTAGTAGAGGATGTAACAGAAATTATCTTAAATCTTAAGCAAGTACGTTTCAAGCGTCAAATTGAAGATATAGATAATGAGTCTGTGACAATTTCTATTTCTGGACAGGAGCAATTAACAGCGGGAGATTTTCAGAAATTTATTTCTGGATTTCAAGTGCTGAATCCTGATCTAGTTATCTGTAATATGGATAAAAAAGTAGCACTTAATCTTGAGATTACCATTGAAAAAGGTAGAGGTTATGTTCCTGCTGAGGAAAACAAAAAAGCCAATGCTCCTATTGGAACCATTTTTACAGATTCTATTTACACTCCTATTAAGAATGTAAAGTATAGCATAGAGAATTATCGTGTAGAGCAAAAAACAGATTACGAAAAATTAGTTTTCGAAATTGTAACTGATGGATCGATTCATCCAAAAGATGCATTGACAGAAGCAGCTAAGATTTTAATACATCACTTTATGTTATTCTCTGATGAGCGTATTACGCTAGAAGCAGATGAAATAGCACAGACTGAGACTTATGATGAAGAATCACTTCATATGAGACAGTTGTTGAAAACAAAGTTGATCGATATGGATCTTTCTGTAAGAGCGTTAAACTGTTTAAAAGCTGCAGAAGTAGATACATTAGGAGATCTTGTATCTTACAACAAGAATGATTTGATGAAGTTTCGTAATTTTGGTAAGAAATCTTTGACAGAGCTAGAAGAATTAGTGAATGTTAAGGGACTTAACTTTGGAATGGATCTTTCAAAATACAAATTAGATAAAGACTAATTTCATCATAATTTGCTCCCCAAAAAGGGTAGATGCAAGATGATGATTAAATTAAAATGTCATGAGACACGGAAAAAAAGTAAATCACTTAGGTAGAAAAACAGCGCATCGTAAAGCTATGCTTGCGAATATGGCTTGTTCCTTAATTGAACACAAAAGGATTAATACAACTGTAGCAAAAGCAAAAGCTCTTAAGCAGTTTGTAGAACCTTTGGTAACAAAATCTAAGGATGATACAACTCATAATAGACGAATTGTATTTAGTAAATTGCGTAATAAATATGCAGTAACTGAATTGTTTAGAGAAGTAGCATCTAAGGTTGGTGATAGACCAGGTGGGTACACTAGAATTATAAAGTTAGGTAATCGATTAGGAGATAATGCTGATATGGCAATGATCGAATTAGTAGATTATAATGAATTATATAACGCTGGTAAACCTGCTAAGAAAAAATCAAGAAGAAGAGGTAAAGGAGGAAAGAAAACTGAATCTGCACCTGTTGCGCCTGCAGCTGAAACCACTAGTTCTGAAGAAGAATAAATGGGAAATGCGAATCGCACATAATAATCTAAAGGATAGACGTTCATCGTTTATCCTTTTTTTTTGATAGATTTTAAAAAATATCTAGATAAAAAGCTTTTAAAGAAATAAATATCAAATTGAAAAAGGAGAGGTAGGTATAGCAGGACTATTATATCAATTTCACCAAATTATAACAAACAATTATTTAAAACAGATGAAATATCAATCTCGGAAAAAAGCAATTCTTTTATTGGCAGATGGTACAATTTTCCATGGCAAAGCTGTAGGAAGAGAAGGGAGCGCCTTTGGTGAAGTGTGTTTTAATACCGGTATGACAGGGTATCAAGAAATCTTTACAGATCCATCATATTATGGTCAGTTAATGGTAACAACAAATGCTCATATTGGAAACTATGGAACTAATGAGCAGGAAATAGAATCAGACTCTATAAAAATAGCAGGTTTGATAGTTAAAAATTTCAGTTATGAATACTCTAGAGATCTTGCCGATAGTTCTTTACAAGAATTTTTAGAAAAGCATGATCTTCTTGCAATTTCTGATGTTGATACAAGGGCATTGGTGAGTTATATTAGAGATAATGGAGCTATGAACGCTATTATCTCAACAGAAATTGACGATATCGATAAATTAAAAGAAAAATTAGCTGTTGTACCTGATATGAATGGGTTGGAGTTAGCATCTAAGGTGTCTACTAAAGAGCCATATTTTGTGGGAGATTCGAATGCAACTTATAAAATATCTGCATTAGATATCGGAATTAAGAAAAATATTTTACGCAATCTTGTAAAAAGAGATGCTTATGTAAAAGTGTTTCCTTATGATAGTACTTTTGCAGAGATGAGTGAATGGAATCCTGATGGTTACTTCTTGTCAAATGGACCTGGAGATCCAGAACCTTTAACACAGGCTATTGCAACAGCAAAAGAAATTATAGCAAAAGATTTGCCACTATTCGGTATTTGTTTAGGACATCAGGTGGTAGCATTGGCTAACGGGATTGGTACTTATAAAATGCATAATGGGCATAGAGGAATTAATCACCCAGTTAAAAATCTAATAACTCAAAAAGGAGAGATAACATCACAAAACCATGGTTTTGCTATACGAAGAGAAGAAGCAGAAAAGCACCCTGATGTAGAGATTACTCATGTACACCTTAATGATGATACGGTTGCAGGTATAAAAATGAAAAGTAAGAACTGTTTTTCTGTACAATATCACCCAGAAGCGAGTCCAGGTCCAAATGATTCAATATATCTTTTTGACCAATTTATAGAAAATATTAAAAAAGCAAAAGTGTAAGAGGGTATCAGTAGTGTAGTTGTAGGAATTAGAAATGTCTTTTAGATAAGGTTTTGATCTATAACGTTGTAGTTAATAACTTGTTGAAAATAGTATCGTTTCTATACTAAATTATAGTTTTTTGAAAGAGGCTAAAAATTACTGGTTTTGTATATTGCAAATAATTAAAATTATCCAACAAAATAAATTAAAAAAATGAGTGTAATTATTAATATTCACGCTAGACAGATCTTAGATTCACGAGGAAACCCTACAGTAGAAGTAGACGTGATTACCGAAAATGGTATTTTAGGTAGAGCTGCAGTTCCTTCTGGAGCATCTACAGGAGAACATGAAGCTGTAGAATTACGTGATGGAGGAAAAACCTTTATGGGTAAAGGAGTTCTGAAGGCTGTTGAAAATGTTAATACAATAATTGCTGAAGAGTTATTAGGGTATTCTGTATTTGAGCAAAACTTATTAGATCAAACAATGATCGAATTAGATGGTACACCTAATAAATCAAAACTTGGAGCAAATGCCATATTAGGAGTTTCATTGGCAGCCGCGAAAGCAGCAGCAAATGAACTTAATATGCCATTGTATCGATATGTAGGAGGAGTTAGTGCAAATACACTACCAGTACCAATGATGAATATTATTAATGGTGGATCTCATAGTGATGCGCCGATTGCGTTTCAAGAATTTATGGTAATGCCTGTAAAAGCCAAAAATTTTACACATGCAATGCAAATGGGAACCGAGATTTTTCATAACCTTAAAAAAGTATTGCATGACCGAGGTCTGAGTACTGCTGTAGGTGATGAAGGAGGATTTGCTCCAGCATTAGATGGTACAGAAGATGCTTTAGATTCAATTGCTCTTGCAGTAGAGAAAGCAGGATATAAGTTTGGTGATGAAATAATGGTTGCACTAGACTGTGCAGCAGCAGAGTTTTTTGTTGATGGTAAATATGACTATACAAAGTTTGAAGGAGATAAAGGTGTGATTCGTACAAGTGAAGAGCAAGCAGATTATTTGGCAGAATTAGCTGCAAAATATCCAATTATTTCTATAGAGGATGGTATGGATGAAAATGATTGGGATGGTTGGAAATATCTAACAGATAAAATTGGGGATAAAACTCAGTTAGTGGGAGATGATTTGTTTGTAACAAATGTAGAAAGACTTTCTAAGGGAATTCAAAATGGGATCGCAAATTCTATATTAATAAAAGTAAATCAAATAGGGACTCTTACAGAAACTATAGCAGCTGTAAATATGGCTCATAACGCAGGATATACATCTGTAATGTCTCACCGTTCAGGTGAAACAGAAGATAACACTATTGCTGATTTAGCTGTGGCTTTGAATACAGGGCAGATCAAAACGGGATCAGCTTCTCGTAGTGATAGAATGGCAAAATATAACCAATTACTTCGTATAGAAGAAGAATTAGGAACGATAGCATATTATCCAAAAGAAAATGCTTTTAAGGTAAAATAAATACCTTGTAGAAAAGGTGTGAAAAAAGAGGTGTCTTATATAAGACACCTTTTTTTTTTTGATAATGATAAAAATGAATTTTTACCCCAAAATTGATCCTCTGATTAATACTATTTTAACACTATATTTCGTACTTTAGCATTTCTACAATAACAGCAAAATTCTAAAATAATCAAATGTCAAAAAAAGCTACGTTAGAAATCGACGGTAATAAGTACGAGTTTCCAATTATAGAAGGAACAGAGAACGAATTAGGGATTGATATTAAGACACTTAGAAGCGCAACTGGAGGGGTTACTACAATTGACCCAGGGTATAAAAATACTGGAAGTTGTGAGAGTGGTGTCACTTTTCTCGATGGGGAAAAAGGAATCCTGAGATACCGAGGATATTCTATAGAAGAATTAGCAGAAAAAGCTGATTTCTTAGAAGTTGCTTATTTGTTAATTTTTGGAGAATTACCAACAGCAACAGAATTAGAAAAATTTGATAAAGATATAAAAGAAGAATCTCATGTAGATGAAGATATGAAGAAAATCCTTGATGGATTTCCTAAAAGTGCTCATCCAATGGGAGTATTATCATCATTGACCAGTGCATTAATAGCTTTTAACCCAGGGTCGGTAGATGTTGATTCTGAAGAGGAAATGTACGGAGCTATTGTGAAAATATTGGCAAAATTCCCGGTACTTGCAGCTTGGACGATGAGAAAAAGAAAAAGCCTTCCTTTGGATTATGGAGATAACTCATTGGGCTATGTAGAGAATTTACATAAAATGATGTTTGCTAGACCAAACAAGTCATATGAAGCTAATAAGCTAGTTAATGATGCATTGGATAAATTATTAATACTTCATGCAGATCATGAACAAAACTGTTCTACTTCAACAGTTAGAATAGTAGGGTCTTCTCATGCAGGGTTATTTGCATCGTTATCAGCAGGGATTTCTGCATTATGGGGTCCACTTCATGGGGGTGCTAATCAGGCGGTTATAGAGATGCTTGAAGCAATTAAAGCTGATGGAGGTGATACGGCTAAATATATCGCCAAAGCAAAAGATAAGAATGATCCGTTCCGTTTAATGGGATTTGGACATAGAGTATATAAGAATTTTGATCCAAGAGCTAAGATTATAAAAAAATCAGCAGAAGAAGTGTTAGGCAGCTTAGGGATTGAAGATCCTGTTTTGGATATAGCAAAAGGATTAGCAAAAGTAGCTCTTGAAGATGAGTATTTTGTGCAAAGAAAATTGTATCCTAATGTAGATTTTTATTCTGGGATTATATATAGAGCTTTAGGTATTCCTACAGAAATGTTTACTGTGATGTTTGCCCTAGGAAGATTACCAGGTTGGATTGCTCAATGGAGAGAAATGAGACTTCGCAAAGAACCAATAGGTAGACCAAGACAAATATATACTGGAGAGAATGAAAGATCTTTTGTAGCAGTAGAAAAGAGATAAAAGATTCAAGTATAGAATAAAAGCCTTACATTATAAAAAATAGTAGTAAGGCTTTTGTTGTTTTATTACCAGATATTTCAAAATATAGATTGGTAAAACAGAGAAGAAGAAAGGATATAGTAAGTAAATAGAGTAAAAGTTGTTTTGCTTGTTTGTATATTTTTAAAGCAATTAAAACAGGAGTACATAATGAAAGAAATAAAATTAGTAAAAAACAGATCAGATATCGGTGCAGGAACCAGAGGTTCTGACATGGGGATTGATGCAATAGAAATTGCTGCAATAAATCAAAAGGATGATTATTTTAATCTATATGATTTTGAAGATGTAGAAACAGAGAATGAAACTATATACAATAAAGTAAATAATTCATTTGCCAAACGAATAAGTAGTGTATTAAAAGTTTGTACTAGATTAAGTGATAGTGTGTCTGTGAATCTTAAAAACAATACCTATCCTATTGTTTTGTCAGGAGATCATTCCTCTGCTTTAGGGACAATAAGTGGAATAAAAGCAGCGTATCCAACAAAAACATTAGGAGTTGTATGGATAGATGCTCATGCAGATATACACTCACCATATACATCACCGTCAGGAAACATACATGGTATGCCTTTGGCCGCTGCGCTAGCTAGTGATAATATTGATTTGAAAACAAATCAAGTATTAGAAGAGACGGCAGATTTGTGGAATAAAATGAAAAATATAGGTGTTGATGGTCAAAAAGTAGCACATGAACATGTAGTATACTTCGGGGTAAGGGATACAGAGGAAGCAGAGGAAAAAATGATAGCAGATAATAATATTAAAAATTATACTGTAGAAGAAATGCGCTATCGCGGTTTTGAAAAATGCTTGGAAGAAGCCGTTGAAAGACTCGAATCTTGTGATGTTATTTATGTGTCATTTGATGTAGATAGCATGGATTGCGATTTGATATCAAAAGGAACAGGTACTCCTGTATCTAGAGGATTTGATATTGATGAGGCTATT
This sequence comes from Aquimarina sp. I32.4, assembly GCF_002924285.1. Classification (NCBI taxonomy): domain Bacteria; kingdom Pseudomonadati; phylum Bacteroidota; class Flavobacteriia; order Flavobacteriales; family Flavobacteriaceae; genus Aquimarina; species Aquimarina sp. I32.4. The sequence continues at coordinate 83,679 of NZ_PGUB01000004.1, forward strand.
CGTATAATTCAGACATTTATAAAAACTGAGAAAACAGTGTGTTTTGAAGTTGTAGAGGTTAATCCTACTTTAGATAATAAAGGAAATAGGATGGCAGAAGCAGCTTTTGAGGTACTAAAAGCAACAACAGCGACGATTTCTCAAAAAATGATAAATTAATTATTTGAAAACACAAGTAACTAATACTGTAGTAATGATTCGTCCAGTACAATTTAGGATGAATGAGCAAACTGCTGTCAATAATTTTTACCAAAAATCTGTAAGCTTATCTCCTCAGGATATTCTAGAAAAAGTGATACAAGAGTTTGATACTTTTGTAGCAGTGCTAAAAGAGAGCGGGATAGAAGTGATTGTGATTGAAGGTGATAAAAAAAAGGATACACCTGATGCAATTTTTCCTAATAATTGGGTGTCATTTCATCAAAATGGTAATGTAGCGTTGTACCCTATGTTTGCGGAAAACCGAAGAAAAGAAAGAAGGCCAGAAGTTTTAGATCATATTGAAGCTTCTGGTTTTGATATATACAATATAATAGATTATACCGAAGCCGAAAACGAAGAGTTTTTTCTTGAAGGTACTGGTAGTTTGGTATTAGATAGAGTAAATAGAAAAGCATATTGTGCTCTTTCTTCAAGAGCAGATGAAGATTTGTTTATCGAGTTTTGTGAAGATTTTGAGTATTTTCCTGTTATGTTTACGGCCTATCAGACAGTTGACTCAAAAAGGTTACCAATATATCATACCAATGTTATGATGGGGGCAGGAGAAACATTTGCAATAGTATGTTTAGAGTGTATTGATGATAAAAAAGAAAGAAAAAACCTTATTAGCCATTTAAAAAATGATGGTAAAGAGATAATATCAATTACAGAAGACCAAGTGGTTGGATTTGCAGGTAATGTGTTACAGGTTGTAGGATTAAAAGATAAACGTTATCTTGTAATGTCATCATCGGCATTCAAAAGCTTTACAGGGGATCAAATAACCAAAATACAGCAGCATTGTGAAATTCTTTATAGTGATCTTACTACTATCGAAACATTGGGAGGAGGAAGTGCACGTTGTATGATGGCAGAAATTTTTCTTCCAAAGAGGGTATAAGTGAGTTTTGAATTAGGGGTAATCAAAAACTGTAGGATTGTAATCAATTAGAATATGCTTTCAAAAAAAACGAAATATGGCTTAAAAGCACTTACTTATATTGCACGAAAGAAATGTAATGAACCAGTATTGATCTCTGAGATAGCAAAAAGTGAGAATATTTCTCAGAAATTTTTAGAAAGTATTCTTTTAACCTTAAAAAAAACTGGGTTTTTAGGATCCAAGAAAGGAAAAGGAGGAGGATATTATCTTATTAAAGAACCAATCGATATTACCATGGCTTCTGTAATAAGAGTGCTAGAAGGGCCAATAGCTATGGTTCCTTGTGTAAGCCTTAATTTTTATGAAAAATGTGATGATTGTCCCGATGAAGCTTTATGTGCAGTGCATAGTGTTATGATAGAGGTGAGAGATAGTACTTTGAAAGTATTAGAGAATAAAACACTAGCTGATTTTATAGTATAATCTAGTTTGGGAAAAACTAATTATCTACTAGTTTTTTATATTTGAAAGGACCTTTTATATTTCCCCAGACTTGCTTTCCTTTTTTATTGTAGCCTTTGGTCCAAATAGATATTTTATCCCTGCTCACTACATACGAACTAGTAGAGTAATTAAGTTGTTCAGAACTGCAATAACATGATTTTTTACTTGTTTTTCCTGAGTATATTGTAGAAGTCTTTTTCTTAAAATACACATGACATCCAGTTTCTAATTTAAGACGTTCAATAGACAGATTGTCAAAGAATTCAAGGTTGTTAATCATTGATTTTTTATCCCCTATAGAATTAGTATCTGTATTGTTTTTTATGTTTGAAATTTTATAAATAGTTTTCTTAAAAGTAGAAGAATCCATTCGTTCGTAATGAGATATTTTTTGATTGTGAATTTTTTGATTTTCTTTAGCACTATAAACCTCAGAATATATCCAATAACCAGGTCTGTCTTTCCAGATTCTAATATTTACCAGATTAAGGTGAGAAAAGTCCGTGTCGTTTTCAACTTGTTCTTTATTAGAGAACTTGCCAATTAATAGTGTTACCAAGTTATGTAATTCAGCATCTTTTACAGGCTTAGAATTACACGAAGTAAATAGTGTTGGTAGGAAAATAATTAGCAAAAGTTGCCTCATACAGTAATTTTAATAAATATATAAAAAAAACTAAAAAGAAAGCGATTTACCGATAAAACTTAGCGTTTTGTCCTAGTATAATTAGTTTATTAACGTAATTTCACGAACCATGCCTCTGAAAATAAAATAATGAAAAGGAATCATTATATACCAATATAGTCTACCCCAAATACCTTTTGGTCTAAATGTAGCGGTAAGATGTAAGGTGTTTTCTTTATCGATAATGAATTCTAACCAAGCTTCACCGGGAATACGCATTTCGGCAAACAATAATAAACGCATATCTTTTTTATCAGCCACTAATACTCTCCAAAAATGTAAAGAATCACCAGAAAAAATTTCATCAGAATGTGTTCTACCTCTTCGTAAACCAACTCCTCCCATAAGTTTATCAAAATCACCTCTTATTTTCCACATCCAATTTCCGTAATACCAACCAGTGTCCCCTCCAATTGACCAAATGCGGTTAAGTGTTTTTTGAGTGTCTACAACTCGTATCTTTTGCTTATCCGTAAAACAACCACGTTTGGGGACACCAATGTGTCTTTGAATACTTTTTTTAAAGCGTCCACTTACCATAGAATCTTTCCAGCTAGAAACCACTTGATTTTGTTCAATTTTCAAGAAAGCAAGACCCAGCGCTTTACTGTAAGTTATAGGAGTGATTTCTAATATTTGCTGTAAGCGATTGTCGTTTGCAATCACAGGAATACGCATGCTATCTACAAGGTTTAACGCTAATCTGTATGATGTAGATGTTACAAAATATAACCAATAAGATGATAAACGAGGAGTCATAATTGGTAAGATGATTATAGATAGCTTGATCCTTCTCTTTTTTGTATATAATTTTAGCATTTCTCCATAAGTAATACAATTTACGGACATTAACTTCGCATAAATGCGTCTAAGTAGTGATGATTACTTACTATAGATTTTATAAGTTCATTACTCATACTTTCT
>NZ_PGUB01000005.1:0-84991 GCF_002924285.1 Aquimarina sp. I32.4
AACATATCTTTTTAAGACCAAAAGCTACAGAGGGGTCAATATGACCAGAATGGGGGTCAGTATCCATAGAATATCCAGATAGAGAGGTCATCAAACTCCTTTGTACCTTTTTTATATATTTCTATTACATCATCGGTTCTATCTACACCCTCTGCACTTATGATAACTTCAATACCTTGAGATTCTTTGCAAATTTCACTTAAGTTTTCAAAACATATTTCTTTTGATATAGCTAGACCTATATGAGAAAGATCTAGAGAGATTGTAGAATTCAAATGTTGACTCTTAATTTCTCGAATTACCCTTATAAATTCTTTTGTTGCGTCATTTGCTTCTTTAACCGTTGAAGTATTTTCTCCCATAAACTCAATAGAACATTTAAACCCTTCTTTATTTTCCTTAATGACTTTGAGAATTGTTTCATCAAGATTTTCACCTCCAATATATCTTTCGGCAGCTTTTTTTAGTGTTTTAAAAAGAATAGGATTACTTAATACATATTCTTTTACTTCTTTGTTCATAGCAGATTTTCGTAATGCATCAGAACCCATTAATAATAAATCTTTTTCCATCATACTTTTATTTTTTGATAAAAGAACATATTGACAAGCTAGTAAAGTTTAACCGCCAGATACCATAAGAGTTTTACAAACTATTTTTAAGTAAATCTATATACTCTCCTATCATTTTTTCATTACGCCTATAATATGTCCATTTACCAATCCTTGTTGCTATAATTAAATCTACTTTATGCATCATAGTGAGATAGTGAGAAACTGTTGATTGAGATAGCCCTGTTTTATCTTGAATATGACATACACAAACTCCATTACCAAAATCAGGAACATTAATCTGAGGAGGAAAATTAGACTCCATATCTTTTAACCAATCAAGAATATCTACCCTTACTTTATTAGACAGTACCTTATTTATTTCTATAATGTTCATTTTATAAATATACATTATTATATCGATATATCCCGATATGTAGTTTTATTTTTCAAATAAAATTGAATTATTATACACTACTATTTTAGGGAAATGACACTTTTAAAAAATAAAAAAGGTTCTGAATTAATATTCAGAACCTTTTAAGAGCCGATAGAGGGACTCGAACCCACGACCTGCTGATTACAAATCAGCTGCTCTAGCCAGCTGAGCTATATCGGCAAAAGCGGTTGCAAATATAATCCCTACAACCATTTTTACAAATATTTTTTGAAAAAAATTATAGTGCATTTACTTTTTTCACTAATTCTGTAGCTGTTTTCTCCAAATCATCACGTAAAGATCTAAAATGTTTCTTAGTATTTTCTAGTGAACGCTCATTAGCTCTAGCCATAAATCCATCAAATGATGTTATTGCCTCATCAATAATTGCCTCTCCTGATTTATTATCCTTATTGGGATTCTCTAACTCCCATAGATAAACTGCTTCTATAATATCTCCTAAAACGTAGTTTATATCTTTCTTAAGGTCTCTCTTGTTTGCCATAATCAAATTTATTTTATGCAAAATTAGTGTTTTCAATTCAATAATACTCATGTAATATTAATTTACACACAGATTCACATTAACTTTTATTCAGTACAGAATTACTATTTACTTATATTCCCAAAGCCTTTTATAATTTATGCTAGTAAATATTATACTGACATGTCATATAGATTATGAATTACTCGCACGATTTTGTAATTTTGACGCAATTCAAAACAATGGAAGAAGAAGAAAAAGTTATTCTGGTTAACAAAAATGATGAGCAAATAGGATTAATGCCTAAGCTAGAAGCACACCAAAAAGCTGTATTACATAGAGCTTTTTCTGTATTTGTTATTAATAGCAAAAACGAATTGATGCTTCAGCAAAGAGCTCTTCATAAATATCATTCTCCTGGTTTATGGACAAATACATGCTGTAGCCACCAAAGAGAAGGAGAAAGTAATATTGAAGCAGGAATGCGACGATTACAGGAAGAAATGGGTTTTACTACTCCTCTCAAAGAATCGGTCTCGTTTATATACAAAGCTCCTTTTGACAACGGACTTACAGAACATGAGTTTGATCATGTATTATTGGGCACCTATGAGAATGCTCCTGTTATCAACCCTGAAGAAGTAGCTAATTGGAAATGGATGCCAATAGAAGTTGTAAAAGAAGACATCCTAAAACATCCTGAAACGTATACTGAATGGTTTAAAATCATTTTTGAAAAATTTTATTCACACATAACCTTATGAGGATTAAAGCTTGTAGAAAAGCGCATTTTAATGCGGCACATAGATTATACAGGAAAGACTGGAGTGATGAAAAAAACTTTGAGGTATTTGGCAAATGTAGCAACCCAAAATATCATGGCCATAACTATGAACTTATAGTTGCGGTCATAGGAGAAATTGATCCTGAAACTGGTTTTCTAATGGATCTCAAAATCCTAAAAGACTATATAAAAACAGAAGTAGAAGAGTATATGGATCACAAAAACCTAAATGAAGAAGTTATAGAATTTTCTGATCTAAACCCTACTGTAGAAAATATTGCAATAGTCATATGGAATAGATTAAGAAATAAGATACTACCCAAATTTGATCTTGAAATTACTTTATATGAAACTCCTCGCAATTTTGTAATTTATTCAGGTCACTAAGCAACAATTTCTTATACTACTACCAAAATAATTACCACTATAAAAGATTAATTATTTTCATCATATAAAACTATAAAACAAAGTGCCTTACTAGAAAAGTAAGGCACTTTGTTTTATATCAATAATTTATTTATTATCGCACACAATTATTTTACAATTATAAACTCACTTCTTCTATTTAATTGATGTGCTTCTTTTGTACAGTTGGTATTATCTACACAATCATTAACTGGTTTGGTTTCTCCATACCCTTTTCCAGTTAATCTATCTTTAGATATTCCTTTATCTACAATATAATTTACGGTGGCTTCTGCCCTCTTCTCTGAGAGATATAAATTATACGCATTATCACCATGACTATCTGTATGTGATCGTATATCTATTTTCATTTTAGGATGCTGGTTCATTACCTCGATTACTTTTGCCAATTCTACCTTAGCATCAGAACGTATCTCAAATCCATCAAAACTAAAGTAGATAGGATTAAGAGATAATACTTTTGCCAAATCATCTCCGATATCAGCTGATTTTATTTTCTTTTCTAAACTAAGTGGAGTGTCTTGTACCTGAGTCTCTGCCAAAGTATTCACTAGTTTTTCTAATGTTATATATTCATCTTTTTCAGCTCTTACAAAATATTTGGACTCACAATCTACCAATTGAGTATATGTAGCTTCTTCTCCTACCACCGAACTTTGTATAAGAGTATTACTACTATCATAAACAGAAATCTTGGTTCCAGGAAGTAATTCTCCTGTATCTTTATCTGTAACCAATCCTGCAATTGTAATTTCACAAGGATTTCTCAACTCTTCAATTTCAATAAATCCATATACATCATCACTTCCTTTTCCTCCTAATCTATTTGATGAGAAATATCCTCTTTTAGAACCATGGTTTATTATGAATGCAAAATCATCTTTTGCTCCATTAATTGGGCGCCCTACATTGATTACCTTTTTTTCTTGTTTAGTTTGTGGATTCAGCGATGTAACAAATACATCCAAACCACCTAGTCCCATATGACCGTCAGATGAGAAATACAGTGTATTATCATCACTTATAAAAGGAAATGTTTCTTTACTTTCTGTATTAATTCTATCTCCAAGGTTTTTTGGTTCTCCAAAATTCCCTTCTTCATCTATACTCACCTCATATATATCAGACAAGCCTTTTCCTCCAGGCATATCTGATGAAAAATATAATGTTTTCTCATCGTCACTTAATGTAGGATGTGCTACAGAATATTCATCACTATTAAATGGTAAACCTTGAGGGGTTGTCCACCCTCCTTGATCAGTTTTATAAGAACGATATATTTTTAGTTTATTAGTCCCTTTTTGATCACGACCAATTTTTCCATCGTTAAAATTATTCCTTGTAAAATAAACTGTCTGCTCATCTTTAGTAAACACAGGTGTAGATTCATGAAACTTTGAATTTATTTTACCACTCAGTCTCTTTACTTTTGAAAAACTATTATTTACAGAGTCATACTCTGTTTCAAAAATATTTAAAAAAGCTTCATCATTCCATTGATGAACATTTTTGTTTAATCTTAAAGTATCTCGCGAGGAGCTAAAAACAATCTTTTTTCCGTAAAAAGCAGCGCCAAAATCGGCAAAGATCGAATTTACAGCTAAGTTTTCTACTTCATATCTCCCTGATTGAAAATCGATTTGTTTCAAATAATCAGCCCCTTCTGCAAATAATTTTGCTCGTTGATCATTATTACTAAGGTCTGCAAATTTTTGCATATACTTATCTGCTTCCTCATATTTTTCTACAGATTTTAATGTTTGTGCATATCTAAAATAATATTCAGGTTTCACTTCATCTGGATAAGAATTCACTAACTCTCCATACCATTTTAAGGCATCTTTAAACTGACTATTAAAATAATAACTATCACCTAAGTTCATAAAAAGGTCAGCGCTTTTATACCCTTTTTTTACAATTTTAAGATATGTCTCTTGCGCATCTATATATTGATACTTATCATATTGATTTTTTGCTTTTTGCATCTTCTTCTCTTGTGCAAAAAGAGTATCATTTGCAAAGAATAATGATATAAAAGCTAAAAGTGATATAAGTAAATATTTCTTCATAATTTACTGTTGTATTAAAATTTTGATTAAAAGAAACGAGGTGTTAGCATTCTGTTATATTTTTTAAAGAGCTCAAACCTCAACATGACCTCGTAACTACCATCATTAAACTGTGTTTGTCCCAATTCTGTAGTCTCTCTATCATAGGCAAAACCAATCATCATAGAATCTGACACCTGAAAACCTACCATTGCACTTACCGCAGCATCCCAACGATAACCCACCCCTAAAGTCAAGCGATCATACAATAAAAAGTTTGCTGACAAATCTACTTGTAAAGGCGCCCCAAATACTAATTTACTCAGTAATGCTGGTTTAAATTTTACATCATCACTCAAATCAAATACATGTCCTGCAATCAAATAGTAATTGATACGTTCTTCTGCCAGAAAAGTTGTTGCTGTACTACTATCATCTGTAGAACTCTCATCAAAATGATCTGTTTCTAATAGATTAGGAGTACTTAATCCTACATAAAAACGATCGGTATGATAGTAAAACCCTACTCCAACATTAGGACTGAATTTATTATCTATATTACTTTCGAATAAGCGATCATTACTGGTAAATTTTGATAATTCATTAAGATCAACATTTAATAAATGTCCTCCTGCTTTTAGTCCAAAGCTTAATTTCCCTTGTTCAGACGTAGGAATGGTGTATGAAAAATCAATATCAAAATAAGTTTCATCTGTTGGTCCTATTTGATCATTAACAATTGATACTCCCAGACCAATTCTTTCATTATCTCCGATAGGAGTATTAAGTGTTAAGGTTTGAGTACGGGGTGCTCCATCTAATCCTACCCATTGGCTACGATGTAGTCCCATAATACTCAAAACACCACGACTACCCGCATAAGCAGGGTTTACACTTATTGTGTTATACATATATTGAGTATACTGAGCATCTTGCTGAGCATTGACAAAAGTAGTAGTAAAACCTACAATGGCTATTACAAATATTTTCAATAGTTTATCCATAAGTATTTTAATTCGATTTAGGGAATAACAAATATATAATATTCCAAATACATTTATCTATTTATATACAGGTAACCCGCTTTAGACCTACCGATTCCACTGGTATTTTCATATTCCAGTACATAATAGTATGTTCCTACAGGTAATCTTTTTTCACTATTTATTGTAGCCCTTCCATTACTAACTCCTTCAAAAAATCTAGCTCCTGGTTGTTCATATCCATCTTCTTCAAAAACCATGACTCCCCAACGATTAAATATCCTCAAAGTATTATTAGAAAAATTATGTAATCCTATGATTCTAAACTGATCATTAACCCCATCTCCATTTGGCGAAATTCCTGTATAAATCTCTACCTCATCACTTGGCTCAATAAGCAATACGGTAATATCTTCAAAATCCCCATCTCCATCAATATCAACATTGGTATTATCAAAGGGATCATCTGATATATCAGTTATATCATTCCCATCTGAGTCCAGGCCTGTAACAGTTGCTTGATTAGACACACTCCCTCTAAGTAAGTCTTCTTCTGTCAAAACATAAGTAGCTGTAAAACTATCTGTGTCTTGTTCCCCTACTTCCAGATCGATGGGACCTCCTATTACCTCAATTCCAGGTAACGGATCGGTAAGAAATATACCTGTAATAACCATATTCCCAGTATTCTCTATGATAAAACTGTAATGTATTTCATCCCCTGCATTAATAGCGTCATCATTATTAGCATCTACATACACTCCAGTTTTAATGAGCTCCATATTAGCTATTCCTATTACTTCAACCGTTACAGTAGCATCATCACATATCAATGGATCAACGACACTACACAAGGTGTAAGTGAATGTATAATCACCTGGGGCAGTATTTGGAAGTACAATCACTTCTCCTGTAATGGGGTCTATACTAACTCCATCTCCAAGGTCTGAATCAGTTACAGTCATAGTTACATCTGTTCCCAAGATAGCTCCGTTTCCATTAATAGTATCATTATCATCTACTATATTAATAGAATTACCTCCTGTTTCACCATCTATCACCAAATGATCATCATTGGCCTCTATACTACATATTGGTGTGTTTACAGTAATTGTTTTTTCACAAGTTGTCACAATATTAACTGTAATATCTGTATCAGCTCCCAAAGGGATTTCTGCTATGCTCCATAAATTACCAGAAACATTCGTTACTATACCAGAGGTGCTGGTAACTACTCCTGCGCTTACAGTTACTTCTAATGAATATGTCATCATATCTATAGAGCACGATGGTAAACTAGTTACAGAAATAGTAGGCAAAGCATTTACTGTAAGTATCTTTACATCAGAAATCTGAGTTGCACACAAATATGATGAGTTAGATAAAACTACTCTATATTGATTACCATTATCGGTTATCGAGGCGTTCGTAATCGTTAACACATTTGTGGTTGTAGTGCTATAGATACCTGTATCTGTAAGATCATCCCATGTAGTACCATTAAACAATTGCCATTGATAAGTATTGACATCTGTAGCTGTTACTTCAAATGTTGTATCTGTATTTGCACAAATTATTGAGTTTGATGGTTGTACTGTTATTACAGGAGGTGCTCCTGCGGTGGTAACATTAGTATTCGTACCCGTATACCCATCGCTTCTAGAGGTCACTCTTCCATTTGCATCAACGGTAAGCCCAACTCCAAATGTACCAATCCCTAAATATCCATTGGTATCTCCATCTGTATATCCAGCTTCAATTACATCATCACAACCATCATCATCACTATCTGAATCAATAAAATCAGGAATTCCATCGGGAGTAACTTCTGAATCCGCAATACTATAATCTACAACTCCACTATTTGCTCCACTGGTGCCTTGTACCAGATCAGGAATACCATCTGTTCCAAAAGTTCCATCTACAACACCATTTGTATGTGGTTGCATATGCCCTGCTTCTTCTGCATCATAAATACCATCATTATCACTATCTAAATCCAGATAATTAGGAACTCCATCATTATCACTATCTAAGTTATTACAAACAGATAATATGATCTCTACTTTATCTTTTCCAAAAGCATTTATACCTGATTGTACAAACTGTAGTCTCACTGTAGATACATTTCCGTGTACTCGCAAAGAACCTGCCGCACTACCGTCTGCATCATTTTCTGTACTTTCTCCTGTAGCTCCTGTAGGAGGTATAATTTCTACTCCCCCATCTCTTACTGTAGTTGGTCTTGTTCTAAAATCTGATGTTCCTTCTAATGGAGCCCAGGTTAACCCATCTAATAATGTTATCTCTGCAGAGTTTTGATGTGTCCCAAATACTCCTCCTATACGATCAAAATGTAAAATAGGATTTGTAACTTGAATCGGATTACCTAAGGCATCTTCAAAATTAATAGTCAATATCGAATCCCAATGATACTCATTTTCTAATGATACATTACCCCCTAAGTTTTCTGACCAAAAACCAGTTCCTAAAGGGTTAAAATCTGCCAACACAAATGGATCAGGGTTTGTGGTTGTTAGCTTGGCAATTACACCATTTCCAAAATCATAGGTTGCTGTAGTTCCAGCAATCGTCCAACTGCCAGATTCAATAAGTTGGCATGCTCCTTCATCTATATCTAAAATCCCATCATTATCATCATCAAGATCACAACCATCGGCAACATTATCATTATCTATATCAATATCATCTTCATACCCCATACATATATCTGACACATCTGGTATACCATCATTGTCTGTATCAGCTGTAGTACATACTTCTAACATGAATTCTATATCATCATTACCAAATCCAGCTACACCAGCTTGTACAAATTGTAATGTAAACGATGTTATTACACCGTTAATCCTTAAAGAACCTGCCGCTGAGCCATCATCATCATTCAAACTACTTTCTAAACCTGGCGTACTACCAACAGGGGTTCCTGCTCCAGCATCTCTAACTGTTGTAGTTGTAGCTTGAAAATCATTGGTCCCTCCTAAAAAATCCCATGTCAATCCGCCTTGCAGTGTAACTTCTGCAGAGTTTTGTTGTGTTCCAAATAACCCTCCTAAACGATCAATATGCAATATAGGATCCTCAATATTTACTGGATTACCAAAACCATCTTCAAAACTTACTGTTAGTGTCGAATCCCAAGTAAATATATTTTCTATAGATACATCTCCTTCTATTCCATTAGACCAAAAACCAGTTCCTGCAGGGTTAAAATTACCAGAAATAAAAGGGCTTGCTGTTGTAGTAGTTATTCTTGCTATTACTCCATCTCCAAAATCATATAGTGCTGTGGCACCAGAAATACTCCAAAAACCAGATTGTTGTATAGAACACATTACCAATGGCGCTTCATAAGCTTTTATCTCAATCCCTGAACCATTCTTACTATGTGCTTTAATAAAGGCTTCTTCATTTATATTTGCTCCTTTTAGAATTTCGACATGTAGTGTAGAAAATAATAAGAGTACCGTCAAAAGAAATTGCTTCCAGAAGTTACTATACTTGTATTTTGCCCCTTTTTTAAGAAATGTGTTTTTTCTCATACTGTTCTATCTTTTAAAATAATACAAAACAACCCGCAACAAAAACCATTGTATCGTTACGTGAAAACCATAAATATAGGGGAGTGCAAATGTTAGGATATTTTTTCAGTATTTAATAAAATATTCTTGCAAAAATTATGTTTTTCGTTAACAAACATAATTTTTAGACAAAAAACACATCATTTCCTACATTATCTCCATATTCTGATCTTTTTGATTAGCTCATTAATATATAAAGTGGGATCATTCTCATAAAGTTGTACAAAACAACCATAGTGACAGTTAACTTTCATTATCAAGAGTAAGGCAAAATGATGCAATTTTATTAAAGAAATTAAGATCAGAAATGGTACTCTTCTTTATAATTATGCTTAGTACATGAGTATTTATAATTTCTAACAAGCAATTATAATTGCGCATATAACTATGTTATTTTAATACTATATTTGCATCCTTATTTAATAATCTAATAACTACTATAGTTAATAGGTTTTGATAGGCTTAGCTATTTCATTAATATTCTTTATAACTAAGTCTAAATGATGATTATGCACCATATTTATAGAATACTAAAGTAGTACCAGATGAAATTTACAGATGAAATAGGAAGAAGAAGAACTTTTGGAATTATCTCTCATCCCGATGCAGGTAAGACAACATTAACAGAGAAATTGTTACTTTTTGGGGGAGCTATTCAAGAAGCTGGAGCTGTAAAATCTAATAAAATAAAAAAGGGCGCTACTAGTGACTTTATGGAAATTGAGCGTCAAAGAGGTATCTCTGTAGCTACTTCTGTTTTAGCCTTTGAATATGAAGGTATCAAAATTAATATTTTGGATACTCCAGGGCATAAAGATTTTGCAGAAGATACATTCAGAACCTTGACAGCTGTAGATAGTGTAATTGTAGTAATCGATGTTGCAAAAGGGGTTGAGGAACAAACAGAAAAATTGGTTTCTGTATGTAGAATGAGAAATATTCCTATGATTGTGTTTATAAACAAACTGGATCGAGAAGGAAAAGATGCTTTTGAATTATTGGATGAAATCGAACAAAAACTGGGGCTTAAGGTTACTCCTCTCAGTTTTCCTATAGGAATGGGGTATGATTTTAAAGGTATTTATAATATCTGGGAAAAAAACATTAATCTCTTTAGCGGAGATAGTAGAAAAAACATAGAAGAAACTATAAAGATATCAGATCTATCATCGAGTGAACTTAATGATACTATAGGAGATGATGCTGCAGATACATTGCGTGAAGAATTAGAACTGGTTGAAGGTATATATCCAAAATTTGAACAAAGTGAGTATCAAAATGGTAGTTTACAACCAGTATTTTTTGGTTCTGCATTAAATAATTTTGGTGTTAGAGAGTTACTGGATTGTTTTATTACTATTGCTCCTCCTCCGCGACCTAAAGAAAGTGATATCCGTGTTGTACATCCTGAGGAAAAAGATTTTACTGGTTTTGTATTTAAAATTCATGCCAATATGGATCCCAAACACAGAGATCGACTGGCTTTTATAAAAATCGTTTCTGGAACTTTTGAAAGAAACGTACCTTACTTACACACCAGACATAATAAAAAATTAAAATTTTCCAGTCCTAATGCATTTTTTGCTGAAAAAAAGGAGATTGTAGATATATCATACCCTGGTGATATTGTAGGGTTACATGATACTGGGAATTTTAAAATTGGAGATACCCTTACCAAAGGTGAGGTCCTTAATTACAAAGGAATCCCAAGTTTTTCACCTGAACATTTTAGGTATATTAACAATGCAGATCCTATGAAATCTAAACAATTGGCAAAAGGAATTGATCAATTGATGGATGAAGGGGTTGCACAGCTTTTTACTCTGGAAATGAACGGAAGAAAAGTTATTGGTACCGTAGGAGCATTACAATACGAAGTAATTCAATACAGGCTAGAGCATGAATACGGGGCAAAATGTACGTATGAAAACCTAAATGTACATAAGGCATGTTGGATAGAAACAGAAGATGAAAATAGTGATGAGTTTAAAGATTTTAAACGAGTAAAGAGCAAGTTTCTCGCAAAAGATAAGCAAGACCAATTAGTGTTTTTTGCAGATTCATCTTTTAGTTTACAAATGACCCAACAAAAATATCTATCTATCCAATTTCATTTTACATCAGAATTTTAGTACCCATATTTTAGGTAATACATACAAAAAAACCTTATAAAAATTTTTATAAGGTTTTTTTTGTATTTGATAGTGTTGTGAATAGCTTTACAACTATCCTAAGCTTCTCCTGTAGGTCCAAAATTCATAGGAATAGGTGGTTGATCATAATCTTTAATCTCTCCATTAGCTTTCTCAAATCGGTTTACATTGTCACTAAGTGCTTTTAATAACCTTTTGGCATGTTGTGGAGTTAATATTATCCTACTTTTTACTTTGCTTTTTGGTCTTCCCGGCATAATATTTACAAAATCAACCACAAATTCAGAAATAGAATGATTTATAATCGCAAGGTTACTATAGGTTCCATCTGCAATGTCCTCATCCAATTCTATATTCAATTGATTTTGGTTCTGATTTTTATTATCTGCCATATCTAATTTTATTTTAGAATTCTTTTTACTTAAAAAAAGAAAGCCTGCCTAAAAAGGCAGGCTGTTCATATTATATTAGTTATAATTAACTTCTTGTCGCTGTTCCATCCTTTCTTCAAACTCATCGTTTGAACCAACAATGATACTTTCGTAGTCTCTCATTCCTGTTCCTGCTGGTATTCTATGTCCAACAATTACATTTTCTTTAAGGCCTTCTAGTGTATCAATTTTACCGCTTACAGCAGCTTCGTTCAATACTTTTGTTGTTTCCTGGAATGATGCTGCAGAAATAAATGACTTCGTTTGTAGTGAGGCTCTTGTAATACCTTGCAGTATTGGCGTAGCCGTAGCAGGAGAAACTTCTCTTCCTGTTACCAAATTCTTGTCATCTCTACGCAATGAAGAGTTCTCGTCTCTCAATTCTCTAGGAGAAATAATCTGACCTGCTTTAAGTTTTTCACTATCTCCTGCATCTTCAACTACTTTCATTCCGAAAATCTCATCATTTTCTTCGATAAAATCAGACTTATGAACCAATTGATTTTCTAAGAAAATAGTATCTCCTGGATCTTGAATTCTTACTTTACGCATCATCTGTCGTACAACAACCTCAAAGTGTTTATCATTAATTTTCACACCCTGTAATCGGTATACTTCCTGTACTTCATTAACCAAATATTGTTGTACTGCAGAAGGTCCTTTGATCTTAAGGATATCTTCTGGTGTTGTAGAACCATCAGATAATGGCATCCCTGCACGTACATAATCATTTTCTTGAACAAGAATCTGATTAGAAAGTTTTACAAGATATTTCTTTATCTCTCCGATTCGTGATTCAACAATAATTTCACGGTTACCACGCTTGATTTTTCCAAAGGATACTACACCATCAATTTCACTAACTACAGCTGGGTTTGATGGGTTACGTGCTTCGAATAATTCAGTTACCCTTGGAAGACCCCCTGTAATATCACCTGCTTTTGCAGATTTACGTGGAATCTTTACAAGAATTTTCCCTACTTTAATCTTATCACTATCATCTACCATAAGGTGAGCTCCAACTGGCAAGTTGTATGAACGTAGTACTTCGTCTCCTTTTCCTAATATATGTAAAGTTGGAATCTTTTTCTTATCACGAGATTCAGAAATTACTTTTTCCTGGAATCCTGTTTGTTCATCTATTTCTACTTGATAGGTAATACCTTGTTCGATATTTTCATATCTTACTTTACCTGCAAATTCAGAAATAATAACACCATTATAAGGATCCCATTGACAAATTACTTGATCTGCATCTAATTTATCTCCATCAGAAATAAATAATTGAGATCCATAAGGAATTAAGTTTGTACTTAAGACAATTTTAGTTTTTGGATCTATAATTTTCACCTCAGATGTACGAGAAATTACTACATCAATTTCATTTCCTTCGTTATCTTCTCCTTTTACAGTTTTAAGCTCTTCTATCTCAGCTTTACCTGCAAATTTAGATTTTAATTGATTTTCCTCAGAAATGTTACCTGCAATACCTCCCACGTGGAATGTACGTAGTGTAAGCTGTGTCCCTGGTTCTCCAATAGACTGAGCCGCCACAACACCTACAGCTTCACCTATCTGAACAGTTTTTCCTGTAGCTAGGTTACGTCCGTAACATTTTACACAAATTCCTTTTTTAGCTTCACAAGTAAGTGCAGAACGTACTTCTACAGATTCTACAGGAGAATTCTCAATAATCTTAGCAGTTGCATCATCTATCTCAATTCCTGCTTCTACAAGCACTTCTTGAGTCAATGGATTTATTACATCTACCAATGAGGTTCTACCTGCTATTCTTGCAGCTAGTCCTTCTATTATTTCTTCATTTTTCTTTAACGGAGTTACTTCAACACCTCTTAATGTACCACAGTCTTCTATGTTTACTATTACATCTTGAGCCACATCTACCAAACGTCTTGTTAAGTACCCTGCATCTGCTGTTTTAAGTGCCGTATCGGCAAGACCTTTACGGGCTCCGTGAGTTGATATAAAGTATTCTAAGATAGAAAGTCCTTCTTTAAAGTTAGAAAGAATCGGGTTTTCGATAATTTCTCCACCAGCAGAACTTGCTTTTTTAGGTTTTGCCATCAATCCTCGCATACCTGTCAACTGTCTAATCTGCTCTTTTGATCCCCTTGCTCCAGAATCAAGCATCATATACACCGAGTTAAATCCTTGCTGATCTTCTCTAATACGTTTCATTGACAATTCAGTCAACTCTGCATTAGTTGAAGTCCAAATATCAATCACCTGATTATAACGTTCGTTATTGGTAATCAATCCCATGTTATAATTTGCTACAATGGTATCTACTTGCGCATTGGCATCAGCAATCATGGTATGTTTCTCAGCAGGAATAATTATATCTCCTAAACTAAAAGATAATCCTCCTTGAAATGCAAAATTATATCCTAATGTCTTAATCTCATCAAGGAAAGCAGCCGTTTCTGGCACGCTAGTAACTTTCAAAATCCCTCCAATAATATCTCTAAGGGATTTTTTTGTCAATACCTCGTTGATATATCCAGCTCTTTCAGGAACTTTTTCGTTAAACAAAACTCTTCCTGTAGTAGTTTCAATTATTTTAGTAACTATCTCACCCTCTTCATTAATATCTTTTGTACGTACTTTGATATTTGCATTAATATCTAATTGTTTTTCATTATACGCAATGATAACTTCTTCTGGTGAATAGAAAGTAAGATCTTCTCCTTTGATTACTAATTCTGGAGTTGATCTACGTGATTTAGTCATATAATACAGCCCCAATACCATATCCTGAGAAGGTACAGTTACTGGTGATCCATTTGCAGGGTTTAGAATGTTATGTGATGCTAGCATCAATAACTGAGACTCTAAAATTGCTTCTGGCCCTAATGGTAAGTGTACTGCCATTTGATCTCCATCAAAATCGGCATTAAATGCTGTACATACCAATGGATGTAATTGTATTGCTTTACCCTCTATAAGTTTTGGCTGGAATGCCTGAATACCAAGACGGTGAAGCGTAGGAGCACGGTTTAATAATACAGGATGTCCTTTTAAGACATTCTCTAAGATATCCCATACAACAGGCTCTTTTCTATCTATTATTTTCTTTGCTGATTTTACAGTTTTTACAATACCACGTTCTATCAGTTTTCTGATCACAAATGGCTTGTAAAGCTCTGCAGCCATATTTTTTGGAAGACCACATTCGAATAACTTCAATTCTGGCCCTACAACAATTACAGAACGTGCTGAATAATCCACACGTTTACCAAGTAAGTTCTGACGGAAACGTCCTTGCTTACCTTTCAATGAATCAGAAAGTGATTTTAATGGTCTGTTAGAATCAGTTTTTACTGCTGATGCTTTTCTTGTATTATCAAATAAAGAATCTACTGATTCCTGAAGCATACGTTTCTCATTACGTAAAATTACTTCAGGAGCTTTGATCTCCATCAATCTTTTCAAACGATTATTACGTATAATTACTCTACGGTATAAATCATTTAAATCAGAAGTTGCAAAACGACCTCCATCTAGCGGTACCAACGGACGTAATTCTGGTGGAATTACTGGTACTACTTTGAGAACCATCCATTCTGGATTGTTTTCTCTATTCTTATTTGCATCACGGAAAGACTCTACAACCTGAAGACGCTTTAAAGCTTCTGTTTTACGTTGTTTAGAGGTTTCGTTATTTGCTTTATGCCTTAATTCATAAGATAGCGCATCCAAATCAATTCTTTTCAGAATTTCGATAAGGCATTCTGCCCCCATCTTAGCGATAAATTTATTAGGGTCTGTATCATCTAAATACAGATTTTCTTGAGGAAGACTATCTAATATATTAAGATACTCTTCTTCTGTAAGGAAATCCATTTTCTGTACAGGTTCTCCTTCTTCATTTTTGGCAATACCTGGTTGAATTACTACATAACGCTCGTAGTAAATAATCATATCCAGTTTCTTCGAAGGAAGACCTAATAAATATCCTATTTTATTTGGTAAAGAACGGAAATACCAGATATGTGCTACTGGTACAACTAGGTTAATATGCCCTACTCGGTCTCTACGTACTTTTTTCTCGGTTACTTCTACACCACATCGATCACAAACGATTCCTTTGTATCGAATTCTTTTATATTTACCACAAGCACATTCAAAGTCCTTTACAGGTCCAAAAATACGCTCGCAGAACAAACCATCTCGTTCAGGTTTATGTGTACGATAATTGATAGTTTCGGGCTTAAGAACTTCTCCTTTAGACGCTGCTAAAATCGACTCAGGAGAGGCTAAACCTATAGAGATTTTATTAAACCTCTTTACTGCATTCTTATCATTATTTCTTGCCATAATATATGGTTACTAAAGAATTATTGTATTTTAAAATTGAATAGTATTTTGATATACAAACTGCTTCCTTTGATAAAATCTAAGGAGGCAGTTTGCTTATTTTAATTCTATTCTTCTAATCTGATATCTAATCCCAGACCTTTTAGTTCATGCATTAATACATTAAACGATTCTGGTAATCCAGGTTCTGGCATTGGTTCACCTTTAACAATACTTTCGTATGTCTTAGCTCTTCCTATAACATCATCAGATTTTACCGTCAATATCTCACGCAAAGTAGCAGAAGCTCCATATGCTTCTAATGCCCATACTTCCATCTCTCCAAAACGCTGACCACCAAATTGTGCTTTACCACCAAGTGGTTGCTGTGTAATCAATGAGTATGGACCTATAGAACGTGCGTGCATCTTATCATCTACCATGTGACCAAGCTTAAGCATATAAATCACACCTACTGTTGCTGGTTGATCAAAACGCTCTCCTGAACCTCCATCAAATAAATATGTATGCCCAAATCTAGGGATTCCTGCTTCATCTGTAAATCCGTTAATCTGATCCAATGAGGCTCCATCAAAGATCGGAGTAGCAAACTTTCTATTAAGTTTTTGACCTGCCCATCCTAATACAGTTTCATAGATCTGACCAATATTCATACGAGAAGGTACTCCTAATGGATTCAATACAATATCAACTGGTGTTCCATCTTCTAAGAAAGGCATATCCTCTTCTCTTACAATACGTGCAACAATACCTTTGTTACCGTGACGACCTGCCATTTTATCACCTACTTTAAGTTTACGTTTCTTAGCAATATAAACTTTAGCTAGTTTTATAATCCCAGAAGGTAATTCATCTCCTACAGAGATTGTAAACTTCTCTCTTCTTAAATTTCCTTGTAGATCGTTTTCTTTAATTTTATAGTTGTGAATAAGATCAGCAACCATACCATTAAGATCATCATCTGTAGTCCAAGTTCCTTTGGTTAGGTGTGTATAATCATCAACACTATTTAGCATTTTCTGACTATATTTTTTACCCTTTGGAAGTACTTCTTCTCCTAGATCATTAATAACTCCTTGAGATGTTTTACCTCCTACTATAATAAACAATTTGTCTATCAAGTCAGATTTTAACAATTCAAATTTTACATCATATGATCTCTCTAGAGCTTCTATATCTTCTTTATCTTGAGAACGTTTTCTCTTATCTTTTATAGCACGTGCAAATAATTTTTTATCAATTACCACACCGTGTAATGAAGGAGATGCTTTTAATGAAGCATCTTTTACATCACCTGCTTTATCTCCAAAAATTGCTCTTAACAGCTTTTCTTCTGGAGTAGGATCACTTTCTCCTTTTGGAGTAATTTTTCCGATAAGGATATCTCCTGGTTTGATTTCTGCACCTACGCGAATCATTCCGTTCTCATCAAGATCTTTTGTTGCCTCTTCAGAAACATTCGGGATATCATTAGTTAATTCTTCATTACCTAATTTAGTATCCCTTACCTCTAAAGAGTATTCATCAATATGTATTGATGTAAAGATATCTTCTCTTACAACTTTCTCAGAAATTACGATTGCATCCTCAAAGTTATACCCTTTCCAAGGCATAAAGGCTACTTTCATATTTCTACCAAGTGCAAGTTCTCCTTTTTCTGTTGCATACCCTTGACATAACACCTGACCTTTTTTAACACGATCACCAACATTTACAATTGGCTTAAGGTTGATGTTTGTTCCTTGATTTGTTTTTCTAAACTTTATAAGTTCATAAGTTTTAGAATCACTATCAAAGCTTACCATTCTTTCTTCCTCTGTTCTATCGTACTTAATGGTAATTTTTTGTGCATCTACATATTCTACAACTCCTTCTCCTTCTGAGTTAATCAATACTCTAGAATCTGAAGCCACTTGACGCTCTAATCCAGTTCCTACAATAGGTGCATCTACTCGCAATAATGGTACAGCTTGACGCATCATGTTTGATCCCATCAATGCACGGTTGGCATCATCATGTTCTAAGAACGGAATTAATGATGCTGATATTGATGCTATCTGGTTTGGTGCTACATCGGCATAATTCACATTGGTTGGATCAATCACTGGGAAATCACCTTCCATACGGGCAATTACCTTATCTGCAGTAATATTCCCTTCATCTGTCTGTGGTATATTAGCCTGAGCGATTAATTTCTCCTCTTCTTCCTCTGCACTTAGGTATCTAAATTCATTAACATCTACTTTACCATCTGTTACTTTACGGTAAGGAGTTTCTAAGAATCCCATTGAATTTACCTTGGCAAAAACTGCTAATGAAGAAATCAAACCAATGTTTGGTCCTTCAGGTGTTTCAATAGGACATAAACGTCCATAATGTGTATAGTGAACATCACGTACCTCAAAACCTGCTCTTTCTCTTGACAATCCACCAGGTCCTAATGCTGAAAGTCTACGTTTATGTGTAATCTCTGCTAATGGATTCGTTTGATCCATAAACTGAGATAACTGGTTTGTTCCAAAGAAAGAATTGATTACAGAAGACAAGGTTTTTGCATTAATCAAATCGATTGGTGTAAATACCTCATTATCTCTAACATTCATTCGCTCACGTATCGTACGGGCCATACGAGCTAATCCTACTCCAAACTGCTGTGATAATTGTTCTCCCACAGTTCTAACTCGACGATTAGAAAGGTGATCGATATCATCTATTTCTGCCTTAGAGTTGATCAGTTCGATTAAGTATTTTATAATGGTAATAATATCTTCTTTGGTAAGCACTTGCTTATCCATTTCAATATTAAGTCCCAATTTTTTATTCATTCTATAACGACCTACTTCTCCAAGATTGTAACGTTGATCAGAAAAGAATAACTTATCAATAATACCTCTTGCTGTTTCTTCATCAGGCGGTTCTGCATTACGTAATTGACGGTAGATATGTTCTACTGCTTCTTTTTCTGAGTTGG
Source organism: Aquimarina sp. I32.4 (assembly GCF_002924285.1). NCBI lineage: Bacteria > Pseudomonadati > Bacteroidota > Flavobacteriia > Flavobacteriales > Flavobacteriaceae > Aquimarina > Aquimarina sp. I32.4. The sequence goes on from NZ_PGUB01000005.1 coordinate 19,211, forward strand.
TAGGATCTTTCTGTAGCGTGTTATGAATAATTGCATAATCTCCTTTTTGATTATCCTCTTTGTGCAATAAAATTGTTTTTGCACCAGAATCTATAATCTCATCAAGATGATCTTTATCTAAAATAGTATCACGATCCAAAACGATTTCGTTACGCTCGATAGATACTACTTCTCCTGTATCTTCATCCACGAAGTCTTCATGCCATGTGTTTAATACACGAGCGGCTAACTTACGTCCTAAAACTTTTTTCAAGCCGGATTTAGAAACTTTTACTTCTTCTGCAAGATCAAATATTTCTAAAATATCTTTATCACGTTCAAATCCAATTGCACGGAAAAGTGTTGTTACCGGTAATTTTTTCTTTCTATCGATATATGCGTACATTACGCTATTAATATCGGTAGCAAATTCTATCCAAGATCCTTTAAAAGGTATTACTCTTGCAGAATATAGTTTGGTTCCATTGGCATGGAATGATTGCCCAAAGAATACACCAGGTGATCGGTGTAATTGAGATACAACAACTCGTTCTGCACCATTGATACAAAACGTACCACTAGGCGTCATATAAGGGATTGTACCTAAATATACGTCCTGAACAATTGTCTCAAAATCTTCGTGTTCCGGATCTGTACAGAATAATTTAAGACGTGCTTTTAAAGGTACGCTGTACGTAAGACCTCTTTCTATACACTCCTGAAGATCATATCTGGGAGGATCAACAAAGTAATCTAAAAATTCTAGTACAAATTGATTACGTGTATCCGTAATCGGGAAGTTTTCCATGAAGGTATTGTATAAACCTTCGTTTCCTCTTTCATCAGATTTTGTTTCTAGTTGAAAGAAATCCTGAAAGGATTTGATCTGAATATCCAAAAAATCAGGGTAATCAGGTCTATTCTTTACAGAAGAGAAATTTAATCTTTCAGTTTGTGTTGCTAACATCAATGGACGGAATTAAATTAAAATTTTAAAAAAACGCATATTTTAACACTTATTGTTTATATACGCAAAAATGGTTTAGACCTCAGAGAACATTCTCCGGGTCTAAACCTATATTTCAGTATACGGTAAGCTTATTTAAGCTCAACCTCTGCTCCAGCCTCTTCTAATTGAGCTTTAAGAGCTTCTGCTTCATCTTTAGCAATTCCTTCTTTGATTGCTTTAGGAGCTTCATCTACTAATCCTTTAGCATCCTTAAGACCAAGACCAGTAAGTTCTTTAACTAGTTTTACAACTGCTAATTTAGAACCACCTGCAGCTTTAAGAATTACATCAAATTCAGTTTGCTCTTCAGCAGCGTCTCCACCACCAGCAGCAGCTCCAGCAACTGCTACAGCAGCAGCAGCAGGCTCAATGCCATACTCTTCTTTTAATATATCTGCTAATTCATTAACTTCTTTTACTGTTAAGTTAACTAATTGCTCTGCGAAATCTTTTAAATCTGCCATTTTCTATCGTTTTAAATAATTTTTTTTTAATGAAAATATAATTGTTAAAAAGTGCGTACACTACTGATTATTATCCTTCTTTCTCAGATAATGTTTTAAGAATACCGGCTATTGTTCCTCCTCCTGACTTTAATGCAGAAACTACATTCTTAGCAGGTGATTGTAATAGACCAATAATATCTCCGATAACCTCTTCTTTAGATTTGATATTAACTAAAGTTTCAAGGCTTTCATCTCCAACAAAAACTGCTTCTGCTATAAATGCTCCTTTCAATAAAGGTTTTTCAGATTTCTTACGAAATTCTTTGATAACCTTTGCTGGTGCATTACCAGTTTCTGCGAACATAATTGAAGTATTACCTTTTAATGTATTTGGTAATTCTCCAAAATCTTTATCAGACTTCTCCATTGCTTTTGCAAGGAGTGTATTCTTAACTACTTTTAATGATACATTAGCTTTAAAACAAGCTCTACGTAAGTTTGAAGTTGTTCCTGCATCCAATCCTGAAATATCAGCTAAATAGATATTAGCATTTTCAGCCAACTGAGCAGTTAAGTCTTCAATTACTAGTGATTTTTCTTCTCTTGTCATAATCGTTTATCTTAATTACCTGCGTAGTTTTTAGAATCAACCTCAATTCCTGGACTCATAGTTGAAGACATATAAATAGACTTTATATATATTCCCTTTGCCGCTTGTGGTTTTAACTTTACTAATGTTGTTAATAATTCTTTTGCATTACCTTCAATTTTGTCGGCATCGAAAGAAGACTTACCTATTGCCGCGTGAACGATTCCTGTTTTATCAACTTTAAAATCAATCTTACCAGCTTTTACATCAGAAACAGCTTTTGCTACATCCATTGTTACAGTTCCAGTTTTTGGGTTAGGCATTAATCCACGAGGTCCTAATACTCTACCTAATGGTCCTAATTTACCCATAACACTTGGCATTGTAATAATCACATCAACATCTGTCCAACCACCTTTGATTTTATCAAGGTATTCATCAAGACCAACATAATCAGCTCCAGCTTCTTTTGCTTCAGCTTCTTTATCTGGTGTTACTAATGCTAATACTTTTACATCTTTTCCTGTTCCGTGAGGTAATGTTACCACACCACGTACCATTTGATTTGCTTTACGAGGATCTACGTTCAAACGAACAGCTATATCTATAGAAGCATCAAAATTTACGTTTGTTATTTCTTTTACTAAAGCAGAAGCTTCATCTAATGAATACGCTTTGTTCTTATCAACTTTTGCGTTAGCTTCTTTTTGCTTTTTGGTTACTTTTGCCATTTTGTAAACTTTTTTGGATTAAAAAGGAGCTTGTCCTTTTACAGTTACACCCATTGAACGAGCAGTCCCGGCAATCATCTTCATTGCAGATTCTATAGTAAATGCATTTAAATCCTGCATTTTATCTTCTGCAATAGCACGAACTTGATCCCAAGTAACACTTGCTACTTTTTTACGATTAGGCTCTCCAGAACCTTTTTTCTGTTTTGCTGCTTCCAGTATTTGAACCGCTGCTGGTGGAGTTTTAATAACAAAGTCAAAAGACTTGTCTGTGTACACATTTATTACAACTGGTAATACTTTACCAGCCTTATCCTGTGTTCTACCATTGAATTGCTTACAGAATTCCATGATATTTACTCCGGCAGCACCTAAAGCAGGTCCAACTGGTGGGGACGGGTTTGCCGCTCCTCCACGCACTTGTAATTTTACTACTTTACCTATCTCTTTAGCCATTTTTCTAATTTTAAATTAGAACTGTTCTGTTATGTGGAAGCAAAAAGAACAATTCTGGATCTATAATGTAACAATTATTATATCTTTTCTACTTGCATATAACTAAGCTCTAATGGTGTTTTTCTTCCGAAAATCTTCACCATCACTTCTAGTTTACGCTTCTCTTCATTAACTTTTTCTACAGAGCCATTGAATCCATTAAATGGACCATCAATAACTTTTACTGTTTCTCCAACTGTGTATGGTATAGCTACATTATCAGTTTTCACTGCTAACTCATCTACTTTACCTAACATCCTATTAATTTCAGATTTCCTTAACGGTACAGGATCTCCTCCTTTTACTTCTCCAAGAAACCCAATAACTCCATTAATAGACTTAATTATATGAGGAATTTCTCCTGACAGGTTTGCTTCAATCATTACATAACCAGGAAAATACACTCTTTCTTTGTTTATTTTTTTTCCGTTACGAATCTGTATTACTTTTTCTGTAGGAACAAGGATTTGAGAAACATAATCTTCTAATCCCATATGAGCGATTTCTCGTTCTATATAGTCTTTTATTTTATTTTCCTGACCACTTACTGCTCTTACTACGTACCACTTTTTGGTATTATCTACTTCAGCCATTTTAATTATTTAAGATTTAACTAAAGCAAAGTAATACTCTATCATATTACTAAATACAGTATCAATACCCCAGATCACCAAAGAAAAAACGACCGAAAAAATGATCACAACCAAAGTAAGCTTTTGTGCTTCTGCCCAAGGGGTCCAAGTCACATGATTCTTTAACTCATTATATGATTCTGCAATGTAATTTATTAATCCAGCCATCTTATTTATTTTTTAAACACTTCAAAATTCAAAACTAAACTTTGAAATTGTTATAAAACCTTTACACGAATAACCAGTATAATGCTAAAAAACATTTACTGGTTTTGCGATTTTTATATCCTATACAAAAGAACACATCGCTTATATTTCCTTCAAAAGTGTTTTCTTAAAAAAAGAAAACACTTAATAAGCACGGGTTGAGAGACTCGAACTCCCGACACCTGGTTTTGGAGACCAGTGCTCTACCAACTGAGCTAAACCCGTAACATAAGTCAAGGCATTTGTTTTATAAACACCTTGACTTTATATTTAGTTGTATTAGTCTAAAATTTCAGTTACCTGACCAGCACCTACTGTTCTACCACCTTCACGGATCGCAAAACGAAGACCTACATTCATTGCAATTGTTTGGATCAAATCTACAGTAATTGTTAAGTTATCTCCAGGCATTACCATCTCTACTCCATCAGGTAAAGCAATATTACCAGTTACATCAGTTGTACGTACATAAAACTGTGGACGGTAGTTATTATGAAATGGAGTGTGACGTCCACCTTCTTCTTTCTTAAGAATATAAACCTCAGCTTTGAATTTTTTATGTGGAGTTACAGATCCTGGCTTAGTGATTACCATTCCACGAGAGATTTGAGTTTTCTCAATACCTCTTAATAGAATACCTGCGTTATCTCCAGCCTCACCTCTATCAAGAATCTGACGGAACATTTCAATACCAGTAATAGTAGAAGTTAATTTCTCAGCTCCCATACCGATAATCTCTACTGGATCTCCAGTGTTTGCAATACCAGTCTCAATACGACCAGTTGCAACAGTACCACGACCTGTAATAGAGAATACATCTTCGATTGGCATTAAGAAATCTTTATCGATCTCACGTAATGGCTCTTCAATCCAAGCATCAACTTCTTTCATTAATTCTAACACAGTATCAACCCACTTTTGTTCTCCGTTAAGAGCACCAAGAGCTGAACCAGAAACCACAGGACCATTATCTCCATCATACTCATAAAAAGAAAGAAGATCTCTTACTTCCATCTCTACAAGCTCCAATAACTCCTCATCATCAACCATATCCACTTTATTAAGGAATACAACGATTCTAGGAATACCTACCTGACGTCCTAAAAGGATATGCTCACGTGTTTGTGGCATCGGACCATCTGTAGCAGCAACTACCAAGATCGCACCGTCCATTTGAGCAGCACCAGTTACCATGTTCTTTACGTAATCCGCGTGACCTGGACAGTCAACGTGCGCATAGTGACGATTCTCCGTTTGATACTCAACATGAGATGTATTAATTGTAATACCTCTTTCTTTTTCTTCAGGAGCATTATCGATAGTATCGAAATCTCTCGCTTCAGATAGACCAGCATCTGCTAATACTTTTGTAATTGCAGCAGTTAAAGTTGTTTTACCGTGATCAACGTGTCCAATAGTACCAATATTTAAGTGCGGTTTGGAACGATCAAAAGTTTCCTTTGCCATAATTAATTTATTTAATCTTAGTTATATATTAGTGTTCAATTTATAAAATCCTGAACCTAGAGCCAATGACGAGATTTGAACTCGTGACCTCTTCCTTACCAAGGAAACGCTCTACCCCTGAGCTACACCGGCTTTTTAATGAGTACAATGAAAAATCAGAGTACCTTCGTTGTTTGTGAAGAAAGAAATCTGATCAATCATTACATCTATGTTAAAAACCCAATCTCAACCAGAAATAATCAAGATTTGCTCTATCTTTTAGAATCGAAAAATGAATCCATATAAGAATTCATTTAACACAAGTTTTATACCTGTTCCTTAAACTTATCATATAATTTATAAAAATACATTATATGACACTCTAAAGAAAATTCATAGAGCGGGAGACCGGGTTCGAACCGGCGACATTCAGCTTGGAAGGCTGACGCTCTACCAACTGAGCTACTCCCGCATTTTAAAGCTTAAAAACATGCTTATCTCTAATACATTTTAACTTCAAAACTTTTAGTGGGGAGAGCAGGATTCGAACCTGCGAAGACGTAGTCAGCAGATTTACAGTCTGCCCTCGTTGGCCGCTTGAGTATCTCCCCAAAATGATAAATTCAATATTTTACTTGACGAACATTTTTGAATTTGAGACCGCAAAAATAGTCATTTATTTTACAATTCAAAATTCTACCTAAAAAGTTTTAAAATTATTTCATTTTTAAAACTTTTTAAGAGCCGATGGAGGGACTCGAACCCACGACCTGCTGATTACAAATCAGCTGCTCTAGCCAGCTGAGCTACATCGGCTTTTCATCATGTTTTAGAACATAAAAAAGTCCGCTATTTCTAACGGACTGCAAATGTATATAATCTTATTTGTTTCACAAAACTATTTTTGAAAAAAAATAATCAAAAATGTGCATTTAATTTTTCTTTACGTTTCCTCAACTGCCTCTCCAATGAACTAACACACTCATCCACACCTTCTTCAAAAGATTTATTGATTTTTTTAATCATAAACTCATCCCCAGGCACGCTTAATAAAATTTCTGTAATTTTATTCTCTTTACCACTTGTATTCATAACTTTTAAAAATACGTCAGCATGAATTATTCGATCAAAATGGTTTTCCAACTTATCCAATTTAGTCTGGATAAAACTTACCAACTTTTGGTCTACATTAAAATTTACGGATTGCAAGTTCACTTTCATAGGTTGTCATTTTAATTTGTTGAACAAAATTTTAAGCTATAAAAGACAAATAATTCTAATCTATAGATTTACTTTTTATTCCTTGGATGCGATTGCTTATACACCTTTGTTAGTTTCGCCATACTATGATGCGTATATATTTGCGTAGCAGCTAAACTAGAATGACCAAGCAATTCTTTTACAGCATTAAGATTTGCACCTTCATTAAGCAAATGTGTTGCAAAAGAATGCCTTAGTATATGCGGACTCTTTTTTACTTTGGAAGATGCCTTACTAAAATAACCATTTACGATGCGATACACAAGTGTTTCATAGATTTTAACTCCTTTTTTTGTCAAAAGCAAAAAACAAGTATCTTCACTATTAACAACACTAGACCTCACCGATAAATACATCTTTAAGGTATCGCAAACCGTAGATAAAAGCGGTAAATACCTCTCTTTATTACGTTTTCCTAAAACTTTTATTCGCTTTTCGACTACATCAACATCACCAACCTTAAGATTCACCAACTCTATTCTACGAATACCTGTAGCATAAAAAAGCTCAACAATCAATCTATCTCTTACACTTTCATAATCTTGGTAATCAGTCAATGCATCTAAAACATTTTCTACTTCTTCTTCTGAAAAAGGTATTTGAAGTTTTTTTGACACCTTTAACGCCTGATGTTTTGCCAAAGGGTTTTTCTCTACCTGCTCTGCTTTTAACAGAAACTTATAATAAGTCTTAAGCGAAGACACTTTCCTATTGATCGTTCTATTCGAAACGCCCTTATCAACAAGATCAACAATCCAAGGCCTAATCTGAACATAAGTAGCTTTTGCTATATCAGAAACACCATATTCCTTTTCATAAAAGCTTAAAAAAGATAACAAATCAGCCTTATACGCAGTGACAGTATGTATGGAGTATTTTTTTTCTAAAAGTAAGTATTCAATAAACTCAGATATAAACATAAAAAAACCGTTAGAAAACAAAAGTATAAAACTTTTACTATCCTAACGGTTAAAATTTATATTGAAAAACGGCATCTCGTCACTTTATCTACATAAAGAAACTCTAAAAAGACATCGTTATTTACCTTTAAATTTCTTCTTGATCTCTTAAGTGCTGAATATATTGTGCTTTTTGAACTTGAGCTCTTCTTTCAACAGAAGGTTTTGAAAACGCTTGTCGCTTACGCAACTGACGCATCGTTCCTGTTCGATCAAATTTACGTTTAAAGCGTTTTAACGCTCTATCTATATTTTCTCCGTCTTTAACTGGTATAATTAACATAGTGCCACCTCCTTTCTTTAGAAATAATTAGGGTGCAAATATAGTACAAAACTATTACCCACAAAGCTTTCCCTTAATAATATTTATTTTTATTTGAGAGACCATACAGAATACCCTCTTGGTGGTGCTTGAATCTTAACCCACTTACCTGCTTGTGTTGTTGGCTGCCAGCTAGAATGCCCCGTATAATCTTTGATAACCTTGCTAGACCAATTCGTTTGAATCCATCTTTCTTGCCATGAATCTGAATTATTTATATACACTACAAGCCCATTACTATCTCCTGATCCATTTCTTCTTGCTATATATTCATCATTATCTGTCCACAGATTTGTTGTATTTCCCTCCGCTAAATTATTATGAATCCAAATTAGGTTATTCATCTTACTTTTATCCAACCAATGCTCATAATCTCTATAAAAAATTGCTGGATACCCTTCATGAGTAAGAATATAAGCGTATGCTAAGATTTTGTTATTGATTATTTCATCTGTATCATGATTTGCCACAAAAGTTACGGCTCTGGTTGCATTTCTTTTCCACAACATATCATCACTAAGCGCATTTAGGTTATTCCCTATAAATGCATCTTTCATTCTATAATAGCATGCAAAATCAAATGCTGACATTTGAGCTTGATCTGTCCACCATGCTAATGTATTTACATTACTATCCCAATACTCTCCAACGGCAAACCCTCCAACTGCCTGATTAAACTCTTTTGCTACCCAGGGCTCGAAGCCTTTAACATAATCAAATCTCCAACCATCAAACTTCATTATGTTTTTATAATACTTAGCTACAGAGTTTGGCTTTTTCCATAACCAATCCTGCACATAGCTCTTACGATGAGACAAATCTGCAAATCCTCCAAAAACACCAGTATCATTGGCATAAAGATCATTTGGATGAAAATCGTATTGAGTTCTTTCAAATAATCCTGACATTGGGTTATAATCTGTATAGGTATTGGTTCCTGTAAAAAGATTCATTTCTAAATCACCACCGCTATTATGATTAATTACAATATCTGCAATTACACTCAATCTATTATTATGAGCAGCAGTAATTAATGCCTCTAATTCTAATTTTGAACCAAATCGGGTTTCAATACTTCCCATTTGATCATATTCTCCAAAATCATAATAATCAAATGGATCATACCCCATAGAAAAGGGCCCGTTTTGTGCTTTACTAACTGGAGGTAACCAGATTGCATCAATACCTACATTACTCCAACCATCAACTTTTTCTTTTACGACATTCCACCATGTACCTCCTGCTGGAACATCCCAATAAAAAGCTTGCATCATCACTCCTGTACCTATTTGTTTTAATGCTTTTGAAGAAATTTTTCCTTGCTGATCGCTTACCCCTTGATCTACTACCTCATCTCTACTACAACTTGTTAGTAAAAAAACAATCACAAGTAATCTATAAAAATTTGTGCTACTTCTCATAATTAATGTTTACATTATTTCTATAACAAATTAGGTATTTTGAAAATATCCAAAATACCTAAAACAACACGCAAACGTTTGCGTGTTAATAAAACTGTAAACATTATTGTTTTTTACTAGTAAAATCTCACATAGATTCATCAATCATTGTATTAGCAAGAAATTAAAAAACATATTATTTGGTCGCTGCTCTGTATTCTTTTTTGTCTATTATTATTTTGGCAATAATCTCTCTTAATATTTCTGAAGTACCTCCTCCTATTGGTCCAAGCCTACTATCTCTAAGTAATCTTGCCATAGGATATTCCTCCATATAACCATAACCTCCAAGCAACTGAAGGCATTTATATATAGCTTCATCCGCAATTTTAGTAGAAAGTAATTTTGACATACTTGCTTCTTTAACTACATATTGTCCTTCATCAAGACGTTTTGCAACTGAATAATTAAATTCTTTACACATTTCTACTTCACTTGCTATATCTGCAACGGTATGTCTTAATACTTGAAATTTGTTTATGGTTTTCCCAAATGCTTCTCTTTCTGAGATATATTGTATTGCATATTCTAATGCATATTCAGTACGAGCATGTGCATTGACCCCCATTATCAACCTCTCGAGAGCAAAATGTTGCATAATATATGAAAAGCCTTTATTTTCTTCTCCCATCAAATTATCGGCAGGAATTTTCACATTATCAAAAGCAATTTCTCCTGTATCAGAAGCTTTCCACCCAAGTTTTTCTAATTTGGTAGCAGAAACTCCTGGGGTATCTCTATCTATTACAAAGATACTTATTCCCTTATTCCCTAGTTCTGGGGTTGTTTTTGCTGCAATGACTAAATAATCACTATACACCCCATTGGTTATAAATGTTTTTGACCCATTAATTATGTAGTACTCTCCTTCTTTTACTGCTGTAGTTCTCATTCCTGCAACATCAGAACCTCCAAAAGGTTCTGTTATCCCTAAACAACCTATTTTATCTCCAGATATACTCGGTCGTAAATATTCTTCTTTAATCCTGTGATCTCCTTCTTTATTAAGATGAGTCATTGCTAAATATGCATGTGCCCACATCGCAGCTGCAAAACCACCTGAATTAATCCTCTGTAATTCTTCAAGAAATATAACGGTATAAAAAAGATCTAATTCAAGCCCCCCATATGCTTCGGGATATGCTATCCCAAAATACCCCATTTCGCCAAACTTCTTCCAAATAAATCGGTCAATGTCTCCTGTCTTCTCCCATTTATCTATATGTGGCGTGACTTCTTTTTTCAGGAACTCTCTAAGGCTTTGTCTAAATAATTCGTGTTCTTCTGTAAAATACATACTATTCATATGATAACTTAACGTTTTTTAGTTAACATATCACTGTGTACAATGATTATCCAAACCACTTAACAAATCTACTTCTAATTAAAGCAAGAATTATTAATCAGAGGCTTATCAGAATTCACAGCAATTTTTTCCGATTCTTAATTTAATGTCAAATATAACTCTATTCTATTTATCTTTTCTAAAGAAAAACCTTTGATTTTTCCTAATTCCTCAAAATTTAAAATCCCACCCCTCTTTTTTATAAAGTCTCTGATATCCAACACCATCTCAAAATCAAAATATGGCACAGCTACTAGTTCTTTTACTGATGCTTTATTAATATTTATCTTTTTTATCTTTTGTGGCGTTTTGACTGTATACATAGATAAAATCTTATTCTTTTGTGAAGCATACACCCCTTCAACATCTTGTAATTGTACATCATCAATAAATTTTCCTAATCTATCTCTATATCGAATAATTTTTATTGCTACAAAATCAGGCAACCTAATATTCTCTACGAGCTCTTCTACAGAAACACTATTTAAATCCTTTTTTTGCCTATATGAAAGGCTCTTATATTTCTTTTTAGTATTCTTAAATCTACCATTAATCTTCTTTTCAGGAAATTTAAATAATGGAGCAATGGCAACGAGTATCGAATCTGGAATTGATGTTACTTTTTTAAAATCAGAAATAGAATTAATCCATTTATTTTTATTTCTGTATGCATGAAGCTTATCTATTTCTATTGTCGAAAGCCCAAGCATGTATCCTTTGTAATCTGAAATAAAATTAGGATTAAAAGGATATGCTTGATATTCCTTTTTTTGTTGAGCGACCTTACATCTCAGAGATTCCACTTGTAATCTATATACTCCTAACTCAGTAAAATTATGTTTCGCACTAAAGACATTTGTATAAAAACAATACCCTGATACACTTACTAGTAGTACCAGGGCTAAAGCAAAAATTCCATTTCGAAATCGTGAATGTATTTCGAAATGGAATCTCTGAGAATTCATAAAAAATACAATTCTTATTTTTCAGATGCTTTTATTGCATCAAAATATCGTCCTAATTGTTTCTTTACTACAGGGAAAAGGAAAATTAATCCTACCATATTAGGAAACACCATTGCAAATATCATCGCATCAGAAAAAGCCCAAATAGACCCCATACTGGCAGCTGCCCCTATTACGACAAAGGTTAGAAACAATAATTTATAAACTAAATCAGCTGCTTTACCTCTACCAAATAAGAATTTCCATGATTGTAAACCGTAGTATGACCATGAAATCATAGTTGATACTGCAAATAGCACTACTGCTATTGTTAAAAATATATTTGAATAAGGGATATATTGCGCAAATGCTTTTGAAGTGATCCCTGCTCCTTGTACAATCTCATTTCCTATCAATACAGCACCACTACCATCCGCACTAACATCTGCTCCGTACTCAAAATAGCCTCCGAAATTAAAGATAATAATCACCAATGCTGTCATGGTACAAATTACTACAGTATCAATAAAAGGCTCAAGTAATGCCACCAATCCTTCACTAGCTGAATATTTGGTTTTTACCGCAGAGTGTGCTATCGATGCAGAACCAGCTCCTGCCTCGTTAGAAAATGCGGCTCTCTTAAAACCTACTAATAAAACTCCTATAATACTTCCTACTCCGATTGCTGTTGGATTAAAAGCTTCAGAAATAATCAATCCTATTGCATCGTCTACTAATGAGAAATTACCAAAGATTATATATAGACAAGCAATTATATACATTACTGCCATAAAAGGAACTACTTTCTCTGTTACAGAAGCAATACGTTTAATTCCTCCTATAATAATAATTCCTACAAGAATTGCCAAGATTATGCCTATCCAAAAACCTGCTCCTGTACTTTCAATCTGTAAAAGTTCTTTTAAAACTACAGTCGCTTGATTGGACTGTGCTGCATTTCCTCCTCCAAAAGAACCTCCTATACAAAATACAGCAAATACTACTGCTGTAATTTTCCCCAGAACCTTAAATCCTTTTTCTTTTAATCCTTTGCTTAGATAATACATTGGTCCTCCATATATAGTACCATCTTCTCCTACATCTCTATACTGAACTCCTAAAGTACACTCTACAAACTTGGTTGACATCCCTAATAATCCGCAGACAATCATCCAAAATGTTGCTCCTGGTCCTCCTAATGCAATTGCTAGAGCTACTCCTGCTATATTACCATTACCAACAGTACCAGAAACCGCAGTTGCCAATGCTTGAAAATGAGAAACCTCTCCTTCTTTAGACTCGTCTCTTATAGTATCTCTTATATCTCCATCTACTATATTAACCTCTGGCTTTCCTTCTATACCATGCCCTTCTACATCATCATATTTCCCCCTTACCACATTAATTGCTTTGGCAAAATATCTAATATTAGGAAAACCAAAATAGATTGTAAAAAATAAAGCACTTAACACCAACAAGATAATAACAAATGGTGCTCCTTTAAAAACTTCAAAGAAGATTATATCAGAGAAAAATTTAGAAATCGGCTTAAAAGCTTCGTCTATTTTCTGATCAAGACCTTTTTCTGTTGTCTCTTGTGCGAATGTTAATAATGGGGTTATAAGTGCTAAAAATGAAAGAAGAATTCTCTTCATGATGTTTTGAGTTAATTGAATTTAAAATTGTTAAGAAGTGAGCAAGATGCTAAAAAAAACACTCGTTTACAATTTTTAAAAGGTTAAATGTTTCCTATCTCCTAAATATCGAACTCTTTATTCAATAGGTTAATTTGTTCTGGACGACCTAAAACTACAACTTTAGAGCCTGGTCGCAATAGAGTGTCTGCTTCAGGGTTTACTATATACTCACCTTCTGGTGATTTGTACCCAATAATGGTACATCCTGTCCTAGATCTCATATCTATTGTTCGAATTGTTCTATCTTTTTTATCATCAAACATATCTTCGAAAGAAATTTCTTCAATATTTATTGATTTTCTCCCTACAATAGAAAGGTTATCCAAAAACTCTATTAAATCAGGAACAACTACCAATGATGCCATATGATCACCGCCTATACGGTCTGGCATAATAACATTATCTGCCCCTGCCAATCGTATTTTTTTATAAGATGCATCCTGAGAAGCCCTACTAATTATTTTAAGTTTCTTATTAATTTGCCTTGCAGATAGTACAATAAATAAGTTATCTGCATCTTCTGGAAGTGTACATATCAAACAAACAGCTTTCTTTACGCCCGCTTTTATTAGTACATCATCTTCTGTTGCATTTCCTTTAAGAAAAAATAATTTTTCATCCTGATACCTTTCTATTACTTCTTCATCTTTTTCGATAATAATAAATGGTTTGTTATAGGCAAGTAGTTTGGCTGCTGCTTGTCTTCCATTACGACCATATCCTATTATTATAATATGGTCTTCTATCTTATGTATCATTTTTTGTATTTTTCGATATTGAACTCTTCTGGGATCATTTTTACTTACAATATATTCTGTGATTACAGATACGGAATATGCAAATATTGCTACACTAGTTGAAATCAAAAATACTGTAAACAACTTTGCATTATCATCTAGAGGCGCTACTTCTCCAAACCCAACGGTAGATAAAGTAATGACAGTCATATATAATGCATCTACCCATGAATAATTAGAAAAAAAACGAAATCCTAACACTCCAATAGCGACTACTATTATTAATAGGATCAAAGCAATGTATATTTTGGGTATTTTTCCTTTGTAAATCCCTATCATAGATCAAATACTGAGGTTCGTTTAGTATACACCAAGTCCTTTAATTTTAACCAAAAAGCTAAATTAAGGTATAAGACAAAGCCTAATCCAACTGTTGCAAATGTGAGGTAAATAAAAAATAAACGCACGTTTTTGGCTCTCATACCAAGTCTATCTGCTAGCCTTGATGAGACATAAAACCCATTGCGTTCTAAAAATTGTCTTAGGTTATAAAGCATATTGCAAAATAAATATATTATCCTAAATTCTATCCACCATTTAGTAAATAATTACCTATTGCACATTTTAAACATGCTTTTTGATCACAATACATAGTCTTAAGCTGAATCATAGCCTGAGAATGCATTGCGTTTTCTACTGGTACTTTTAGTGCTATAAAGTTATCTATGATCCTATTTTTTTCATAAGATACCTGAGAGATTAATTTAAAAACTTCTTCCTCTGAGGGTTTCCCGAGACTCTTAGCATATACAAACTTGATGGGAATAATTGTGTTTATCAATAGTAAGTCAACAAAAGACTTGGTTAGTCTTTTGGTTTTTGATTTTGATTTTTTCTCAAAAGTATAATGGTTTTGCCAAAATCCATTAAGGCTTACATTAAAAAAATCATAGAATTCTTTTATCGTCTGTACACGAATTACTGTATCAAAAAAGTGATGATTTCTAAAATATAACATTGCTAGTTGTGCTAACCGTATGGTAGGAAAATTTGCTGGCCTCAATCTAAAAAAATGAAATGGTAACACCCCTTCTCTCTTGATTTTAAATTTATTTTGCAAGAACAAATATTCTCTTCTTAGTATTTGCACATATTCTTCTTCTGAATCATTCTCCAAAAGACCTGCTTGCCCAAAAAACAAAGCTTCAATATTACTAAGGCGATTTGCACATTTTCTTACTATCGAAAAATCTACTGAATTAGCCAAACTCAAAAAAGCTTCTCCGTTTATTTGAAGTCCAAAATTTTTTGCTAGAAGTTTAAAAAAAACTGCCTCCCAATTATTCTCAGAGTTTTTAAGAAGCTCTAAAATCAAAATAGATTTCTTCTCTAGCCGTTCTACAAACAACCTTTCTTGCCAATTGGTTATCATGAAATCAGATACGGTAGGTAACTGCTTATCGCATTTGATCCATTGTCCATTATTTGTTTGGATAATTTTTTTATAACGAATTAACACCTTCTGATCTATGTAGTCCTTAAGCTGTAATGTAGGTATGATTGAGTTATCTTTTCTGTAAATATCCATATCATCTTCCCAAACCACATGAAGAATTACATTATCATACATAGGATCGCACTCATGGTTATGCACATACCAATCACTGGATTTGATATGAACTTCAACATTACCTGCCCATTTTTGCTCTTTAATAATAAGTCTGGCATTAAAAAAATCTGGCCCTGATTGTCTTGTATTATGTAATCCTACCTGTTGAAGTATTAATTCTTCCCCTTTTGTTGTTTTAAGATCAGTAAGCTCTAGCTTTTTATATTTCCAGAGATACTGAAGAAAATCCTCAGTCATGTTATTTCAAATATTTTTTACTATTGTTTTAGATTGACCTATCTGTTTTACACAAAACAGATGAAATATGCTACTATACATTTTGGGTAGGATAGAAAATGGCAATAACATTGTTAAAAATCAGGTTATGAATGTACTAAAATTTTATACAACTTTTCTAAGTCACATAAATTAATATTGACCAAATAAAAAATAAACCTATAGATGAATTCAATCATTAAATCCATTTTTATATCTGCTCTACCTGTAATTTCTATTTATTTTGCGGTTGATAGCATTATCTATTTAAGCAATTATGGCATATCCTACCGTTATATAGGTAGGTTGCTTATTTCTGGCATATTGGAATACTTTTTGTTTCATTCTTCATAAAACCAATTGCTCGAACTAGTGCTGGTTTAAAAACTCATACTCTAATTATTGCTATTGGTTTTTTGATAAGTATTACCACAGGAGTTTTTACAGAAAAAAACATCAACGGATCACTCCCCTCTATTGGTTTATTTCTAGGGTGGGTATTATATCTAAAATGGTATTCTGTTTTTAATAACAGAAAAAACAATTCGATACTTAGAGTTGGAAATCTATTGCCTGAACTAGAGCTGCAAGATGGCAAAAAAAAACAATATCAACACATCTAGTTTTATAGGGTAACCTTCTATTTTTTTATTTTATCGGGGAAACTGGTGCCCTTTATGTATCGCTCAGGTTAAAGAGATCGCTTCATTATATAAAGAAAAATAAATGTAATACTAATCAGTCCTCAACCTCACCAAAACACTAAAGCTCTTGCAAAAAAGTTTTCTTTAAATTTTAATTATCTCATTGATCAAAACAACAAAGTAGCAAATCAGCTACAAATCCTGTCTAAAAATGGATTACCCATGGGATTACAAACACTGGGCTACAATAAAGATACCGTTATTCCCACAGTGATCATTACTGATAAAGATGGTAAATTAATTTATGTAGACCTTACAGATAACTATAGAGTAAGACCAGAACCAGAAATATTCATAAAAATTATTGACGACCAACTTTTCTAGTTAAAAAACAACCTATTCTTTATGAATTATTAACAAAAAAAAATTACTTAAGGCACTTAAAACGAACTACTAATCGATTTATAGTATGATTAATACTCTTTACTTCTAAAAACTTGTTAATTTGACACAAAAATGTACTATTGGTAATATTTTATGTATTAATGGAAAACTCAACAACGAATTCATTTCTTTTCTTTGTTAAAGAATTAAAGGGAAAACTAATTCTTTTTACAATATAAAGATTGCAAAACCCTAAGCTAAGTTGAGTTTGTGTTAGGTTATTGATGGTTGCCAATTGGCAACCATCTTTATTTTATGCCTCTTTTACTTTTTTCAGACTATATCTTAATTTACAGTAGCATCTACGAGTTTACATCTGGATACATATCGAATTTATTATAAAATGCTTTTCTGAATTTTGAAGAATTAGAATAATTTAGTGTATCCATTACTTCTTTTATAGATATCCCTTCTCCTATGATCATATTATACGATACCTCGAGTCTTTTATTATTAAAAAACTCTAAAGGAGTCTGATTGTGAATCTCCTTAAACATATTAAAAAAATTGGTACGACTCATATGTGCCATAGCCGCTAACTGGTCTACACCAATAAAAGGTTCCTTAAGATTGTTTCTGAGATAATCACTTACTTTATATATACCTCCTACTTGTCCACTATTAATATTAAAAGGATCATTTTCTGTTTCCCATTTTAAGACATCTTTCCAAAATGTTTCTAATAGTCTAATTCCACGAGAAACAAAATATAAATGGTTTTCTATTTTGTCTGCATCTGGTTGCACAATTTGATCAAAAAGATTGGACTGTTTATAAGAAAGGTAGAATTTATGCATATGTTGATGAGAATAGCGAACATAATAATCTAATCGTTCTGCCATATCCCTCTTTTTGATAAAAAAAGGCTCTGTATATGAGCTTTTCAACACAACCATAGTAGATCTTATCATTGCGCCTTTGGGTATAAAAACATGCTCTCCTATTCTTGCGTCCAAGCACCTCATATTTCCAGGGGTATAACAATCAGAATACCTACTTATTATCTGGTTTTTTTCTAACTGATGGTTCAAAGCATATTTACGGAAATGAAGGATAATATCCTTTTCTTCTATGGGTTTCCTAAAATACTCTATATCTACATTGGCTCTGTAATTATTGATCAATAAAAAAACTTCTGGAGATATTTTATAATACAACAAATACCCTTCTCCCACTTCTGGTGGAAAATAAATTCGATCAGAGGAACTACCTGGGTTTAATTGTGACCTAAAATAATCCCTTAGTCTATCAATATCAGCAAAATCAAACAGATATTTACGCATATACTAGTATTGTTTTTACAACCATCTCTTATATAATAGAAATAAATAAAAGAAAATTAATAACATATAAAAACCCCTTTATCAACTTTTCACAAAGTCAATAGAGGGGGTGGTAATTATTACTTAAATATAAAGAATTTATTTAATATGACTTATTACATCATATTTTGTAATAATGTGATGTTTTCCATTTTCTAAAGCTACTAAAACTGCTGGATTACCATTTTTGATGAGTTTTGATATTTCATCAAGCGATGTTTTTACATTTACAACAGGAAAAGGTTCTTTCATTACATTCTTAATAGGAGTACTATTCATATCCTTGTCATCAATAAATGCAGTAAAAAGAGCGCTTTCGTCTATCGACCCTACAAATCCTTCGCTATCAATTACAGGTATTTGCGAAATCTTAAATTTACGCATACGCTCTATTGCATGAGAGACCAATTCTTCAGTTTTCACAGTAATCAAAGGCTGATCTATATGACTTTTTACCAGATCATCTGCAGTATATGCTTCTTCTTCAAGAAAACCACGTTCTCTCATCCAATCATCATTAAACATTTTACCAACATATCTACTACCATGGTCATGATATAACACTACTACAACATCATCTTTGGTAAAGTGTTGTTGTAGTTGAAGCAGCCCTTTTATTGCAGCACCAGCACTATTACCTAAAAACATTCCTTCTTCTTTGGCTAATTTCTGGGTATAAACCGCTGCATCTTTATCGGTCACTTTGGTAAACCCATCAATAACAGAAAAATCTACATTTTTAGGGAGAATATCTTCTCCTATACCTTCTGTGATATATGAATAAATTTCATTTTCATCAAAAATCCCAGTTTCATGATATTTTTTAAATACAGATCCATAGGTGTCTACTCCCCAAATTTTGATGTTTGGATTCTTTTCTTTTAGATATTTCCCTACTCCAGATATAGTACCTCCTGTTCCTACACCAACAATAAAATGCGTAATCTTACCATCTGTTTGTTCCCATATTTCTGGCCCAGTACTTTCATAATGAGCCTGTGCATTTGAAGGGTTATCATATTGATTTACATACCAAGAGTTTGGTGTCTCTTCTGCTAATCGTTTAGATACAGAATAATAAGATCTAGGATCTTCTGGTTCTACATTTGTAGGACACACCATAACTTTTGCTCCTACTGCTCTAAGGATATCCATCTTCTCTTTGGATTGCTTATCTGCCATCACACAAATTAGCTTATATCCTTTTATAATAGCTACCAGAGCAAGTCCCATTCCTGTATTTCCTGAAGTACCTTCTATGATTGTTCCTCCTGGTTTTAGACGGCCATCTGCTTCTGCATCTTCAATCATTTTTAAGGCCATTCTATCTTTTACCGAATTACCGGGGTTAAATGTCTCATATTTAGCTAATACCAAAGCATCTATATCTTTCACTAGAGTATTCATCTTTACCAAAGGTGTATCACCAATGGTTTCAAGTATATTTTTTGCGTATTTCACAAGTATATTTTTAACAACCTAATTTGACATGCGTTTTATTATTGTAAAGATACAATCTAGATTATCGATTGGCAATTTTTTAAAGAGAGAATAACTTGGTACTATTGAAAACGGATAGATTTTGTAGGTGCAATTTTTGATATAATATATGATGGGATCAATAGCATTAGCAAACACAGCATCATAGTTCCCAGATTAAGCAATAACACAAAACTGATATCTATATATACAGGAGCCGTACTCACATAATATGTTTCAGGATTAAGCTCTAACAGCCCATATTTCTGTTGTACAAAAAGTACTCCTATGCCTATAAGGTTACCCCAAAATAAACCTATCAAAATTAGATACGCGGCATTATACAAAAACACTTTTCTAATGCTCCAATCATTGGTCCCTAAAGCTTTTAAAATACCAATCATTGGTGTTTTTTCTAAAATCAAAACCAATAGAGCTGTAATCATATTAATACCTGCTACCAGAATAATAATACCAATAATACCAATAACATTAAGATCAAATAGTTTCAACCACTCAAAAATAGTCATATATTTTAATGTAATCGTTTGACTATCTAATGTAGAAGGGATTCTTTCATAAATTATTTGCCCTTGTTGATCGATCTCATCAAAATTATCAATAAACACCTCAAAACTACCGACTTCATCAGGAGCCCATTTATTCATTTTTATCACATGTCTGATATCTGCAAAAAGAAAAGTTTTATCAAATTCTAAAAATCCAGAATTATAGATCCCTACAATTTTAAAAGCCCTGATAAAAGGCTTAGAATTAGAGACTGCATTTTTTTTCAAAAAATAAGTGATTGCCTTATCTCCTATTGTTAATCCCAAACGATTTGCTATATGAGAAGACAATAAGATTTCTTCATTAAGCTTTCCTTCATAATTAGGCAATCTTCCTTCTACAAGGTATTCTTTAAAATAGTTCCAATTATAATCTTTATCTACGCCTTTGACTACGATTCCTTCAAAATCTAATTCGGTACGTATAAGCCCCATTTTGGTAGCAACACCTTGTATATGTTCTACTCCTTCCAGTTCTTCTATATCAGAAAAAAAGTTCTGACCTAGAGATATCGGCACAAGAGACTCTACACTACTATTATTATCAAAACTAGAAATTAGTACATGACCATTAAAAGCCGCTACTTTTTCTCTAATCTTACGTTGTAACCCTACACTTGTAGCTACTGTAATTAACATCATGACCATACCAATAGCAATTGCAAAAATTGCAATTTTTACTATTGGAGTCGAAATACTACTCTTATCTTCCTTACCTTTGACAAGGCGTTTAGCAATAAAATACTCGAAATTCAAGCTTACCTATGGTTTTTATTAGAAATGCATTCAAAAATACATTTTTATTCCTTTGCATAATTTTTATTTCTTGTGTAAATAGAATAAAAACTACTTCTTCCTCTTCTTCTCAAGAAACAGAAAACTCATTATCTACAACTGATATTGCTCAAAATTTAATAAAAAGCAAAAAAATTATTCTTATTGGTGCTAATCAAACAGATAGTTACCTTCCTTTTTTAAAAAACAAAAAAGTAGCTATCGTAGGTAATCAAACATCAGTTATTTTTAAAGACAGTGTAACTAATGAGAACTACACACATCTTGTTGACTCATTAGTATCAAGAAATATCAATATTAAAAAAGTATTTGCACCAGAGCATGGTTTTAGAGGTAAAGTTGATGCTGGAGAATTAGTAGCTGACGGTAAAGATATTAAAACAGGAATCCCTATTGTTTCGCTTTATGGTAAGGACAAAAAACCATCTAAAGAGGCGTTATCTGATATAGATATTGTTGTTTTTGATATTCAAGATGTTGGTGCTCGATTTTACACCTATATTTCTACATTACATTATGTAATGCAAGCATGTGCAGAAAATGATATCCCTGTTTTAATACTGGATCGACCTAATCCTAATGCACACTACATTGATGGCCCTACCCTAGAACCAGAACATGCTAGTTTTGTAGGCATGCACCCTATACCTCTAGTTCACGGTATGACTATAGGAGAATATGCAAAAATGGCCAATGGTGAAGGGTGGTTAGGAAAAAATATGACTTGTGATATTACTATAATTCCTGTCAAAAACTATACCCATGATTCTTTATATAGCTTACCAATAAGGCCTTCTCCTAATTTACCTAATGACATATCTATTAATTTATACCCTAGTCTTGGTTTTTTTGAAGGTACTACCATCAATGCGGGTCGAGGTACAGAAACACAATTTCAAATCTTTGGTTCTCCTGACTTAACAAAAGAAAAATATGACTATGCTTACACTCCACATCCTAATTTTGGTTCTAAGCACCCCAAGCATAATGAAAAAATATGCTATGGTAAAGATCTAAGAAAAAATAAGCGATTAAATGCTGTTCATCTAGATTGGTTAATTAATGCTTATAAAAATAGCACAAATAAAACACAGTTTTTTAAAACCGAATCATTTACCATTCACGCAGGAACAAAAAAATTGCAACAACAAATCAAACAAGGGCTATCCTCTGATGAAATACGAAGTACCTGGACAGAAGATCTTAAGAGATTTAATCTGAAAAGAAAGCAATATTTAATATACCCATAATATAGTCATAGCATACAAAACCCCTATTTTCAGGGATGTTGGTATATCTTATAATTAATACATTTGCTTATGCTAAAATTTTTACATATTCTTTTTACTTATGGATTACTAGTACTTCCTTTTACTATAAAAGCACAAGTAAATAAGGTAACCCCATCTCAATCAGTAAAAATTACTTCTATAGAAGAGCAAGAAAAAAAAATTGTAGCCGAAGCGTTTACTTTATATAATCAAAGGAGTAACAAAACCTATAAAACAGCTAAAAAGCTTCTTCGAACCTTAAAAACAAAAAAGTCATTAATTAATGTGAATCTGTTATTAGCATATCACTTTAAAAGAAAAACCTTAATAGATTCTTCTATATACTTTGTAAATAAATCATTACAATATAAATTAAGTAATGATTCTTTACAAGCCAGAAAACTATCCCTCGCTTACAACATATTAGCTATTAATTACAAAAATAAAGGGCTATTACAAGAGAGTAAAAAATGGCATCTAAAAGGAATAGAATCCGCAGACAAATTCAACGAAAAAAACCTATACTACACCCATACTCACGGGCTTGCACATACATATACTAAACTAGGTGATTTAAAAAAATCTCTAGAACTTTTTAAAAAATGTCTTCAATACAAAGGTGATAAAGAAATAACATATGGCAGTTACATCAATATAGCCACTATTTATTCAGAGATTAAAGATTTTGAATCTTCTGATAAGTACTTAAAAAAAGGGCTTGATCTCGCAAAAAAAAATAATGATATCAATGCATATGCTTATATTACTCATGGCCTGGCATCAAATGCAAGAGAACAAGACAAGCTTGATTTAGCAATATCTCTTTACAATCAAACCATTGAAGCTGCAAAAGAGCTTAACCTTAACCAACTCGGTTTAACCGCAAAAATTGATATCGGAAACTTATTAATCTCTTCCAAAAAATACAAAGAAGCTGAAATTATATTTACCACTGCATTAAATGATGCTATCAAACTTGGTTATTTGGGGCATTTGTCTACTATTTATGAAAATCTTCAAAGAATCTCAAGACTACAGGAAAATTATAAAAGTGCTTTATATTTTGCTACCAAAAATTTTAGTATCAAAGATTCTATTAATAAACTACAAAAAGATAAAGAAATTAATGAGCTAGAGGTAAGATATCAAACCCTTCAAAAAGAAAAAGAAATTAAATTTTTGCAGATTGAAAATACCAATCGCTCTCTAGATGTAAAACATCAACAAGAAACGATCAAAAACCTACAATTACAGCAAGAAGTGCAAAAAAAAGAAAATGAAAATAGGATTTTGTCATATCATAATGCTACAGAAAAAAAACATAATGAAATTACTTTATTAAAAAAAGATCAAGAGATTCAAGAATCTAAACTAGAAAGACAAAAAAGTATTAAAAATATTTTCCTTTATTCTTTTTTAATTCTACTTGTACCTGTTATTGGACTATTATTTACTTACTATCAAAAATTACAGGCTCAAAGTGAACTGAATAAAAAGCAAGAAGAAATAAGCAAACAAAAAATTTCGAGCTTACTAAAAGATCAAGAATTAAAACTTATAAAGGCTTCTATAAAAGGGCAAGACAAAGAGAGAAAACGTATTGCGCTAGAGTTACATGATAGTATTGGAGGAAATCTAGCTGCTATAAAACTACAGCTCAATAACACTCTAATCAATAGCAACAAACAACCTCTAAAAATTATTAACTCTCAAATTGATGATACGTATCAACAGGTTCGAAATTTATCTCATAACTTAGTCCCTAAAAAATTTAGTAAAAATAATTTTTGTGATGTTCTAGAAGAATATTTAAATAATATAGGCGGAGCAACTAGCCTAACTACTTCGTTTAATGCATACCCAAGAAAAAAGGTAGATATTTTGAATGAAGTTTTGCAAAGTGAAATTTTTAAAATTATCCAAGAATTAATTACCAATACAATCAAACATGCTAAAGCATCTTCTATAGAATTACAATTAAATTTGGTTGAAAATGTATTAAATGTATTATTTGAAGATAATGGAGTAGGTTTTAATATAAAAAACAATGGCTCTGGAATTGGTTTTGAAAACATAAAGAGTAGATTAGAAAAAGTATCTGGATCCTTACATATTGATTCTAGAATCCATAGAGGCACTATAATAGATATAGAAATACCAACATTAATAACAATTAATAATAATGAAATATAACCTGATAATAGCCGATGACCATAAAATGTTTTTAGATGGTCTCCTAAGTATTCTAAACTCTGAAAAAGATTACAATATCTTACTAACTGCCAAAGATGGTAAACATATTGCAAAATATCTAGAGATCAACCCTGATGAAAAGATAGATCTTATCATAACAGACATCTCTATGCCTGAAATGGATGGAATATCTCTAAATAAGATAGTAAAAGAAAGAAACAAGAGCACAAAAACTCTGGTAGTTAGCATGCACACTGATGCTGAAATGATTGACAATCTTATTGAGCATGATGTTGATGGTTATGTACCTAAAAATGCAGAAAAAGAAGAACTCTTAAAAGCTATAAAGACGATATTGGGTGGAGAGAAATATTTTTCTAAAGAAATAAAAAACATATATCTCGAAAATAAATTTTCTAAGAAGAAACAAGAAGAAATCAAATTAACACAACGAGAAATAGATGTTATTACACTTATAGCTCAAGAGTTTACTACACAAGAAATTGCTGATCAGTTATTCTTAAGTAAACATACAATAGAAAGTTATAGAAAAAATCTAATAGCCAAACTCAATGTAAGAAACCTTGCAGGATTGACGAAATATGCAATAAAAATGAAGTACATAAAGTCATAAAAAAGTTACTTATTGTGGTACATTACTGCACTTTTCTTAAGTTAACAAACTATAAAATAACTCCTAAAAAGGCATAGTTTTTTCAGGATCAGGAAACCTATTTTTATCATTAAATAATTAGAGGTTTCTTTTTATTCCATACTTCTAGATAAAATACACGGATAGCAAGCGATGCTATCCCTGAGTTTTATTTCTTAACCGAACCAAAAATAATTCAATTGAGATCAAAGTAATTTTGTATAAGAACTGGTGTTATTCAAAAAGATATTAGAGATTAATATTTTTTCACTTACAAAAATTAATATTCATACTCTTATCGTCAGGATGTAAGAAAAAGCGTAGATACATATGCTTTATATCTTATTTATCTTCTTCCAAATCCGTCTCCCATACGATAACTCAAAACAATACCATGTGTATTATTAATAGGAGTATCTCGTAGCGTACGATTGTAATTATAAAGTAGTCGCAAATGGTTTGACACATAAAACCCTGCTAGAAAATTCATTGATGTACTCGTTCTGTACCCAGCTCCAACTTCTATTTTATTTTTGTAATTTATCGTTGTATTAAAATCAGCTTGAACAGGAGCTCCTGATACATGTTTGATCAAGATACTTGGAGTGATCAAAATCTCTTCAAAACGAGTCGCAAAAAAACGATATCCCGCATATGCATAAAAAGGGCTTTTGATATTAATATTATTTTCTGAAGATAATGAACCTCCCAATAAATTAGGAGCAGAAATACCTGCATAGAGATGCTCTCTATTATATAAAATACCAGCTCCCAAAGTAGGAACAACTGTATTAATATTATTTGCAAAATTAGGATCATTCTGAATACCTAATTCTAGTAAATTCTCATCATAAAGCATCACTCCTCCCGTAATCCCAAAAGAAAGGACATTAGGATTGTAAGACCACCATCTTGCTTTATTATAATTATGATCAAAAACCAACTTATAAGAATATGATGCAAATAAATTTGTTGCCGTAGTAACTCCTACTTGATCACTAATAACTCCTACTCCTAACCCCATATTCCTAGAGTTTAACGATGAATTAAATGTCAATCCTATATTTCTAGGGCTACCTTCTATATGGTTTAAATACCCTCTATTGGTTATAGTAACATCAGCATCTGGATAAAACCCTGCATGAGCTGGATTTATCACGACCGTATTGTAATTATAATTTGCAAAGACAGGTGTTTGCTGCCCTAAGATTGGACATAAGAATCCCATTAATAGCGTTACTGCTATTATTACATACACTTTTTTCATCAGTTATCGTTTTAAAACCAGAAACCCTGTTTCTTTTTTCAAGTTATGAGGTCCATTTATTTTTATATTGAAGAAATAGGTCCCTTCTGGCAGTTCATCTCCCCCTAAACTTCTTTTTCTATTTGCTATTCCTTTAAAGGTTTTTGCGTTATTATCATATCCTTCTGCTTCATAAACCAAATCTCCCCATCGGTTATAAATCGATACCTTATTATTTGGATATTCTTCAATACCATGGATCTCCCAGTATTCATTAACCCCATCACCATCTGGAGAAAACCCATACCTTGTCTGATCTTCTAGTCGAGGCACCACATAAACCGTAATAGAATCCTCTGTAATACACCCTTGATTACTGGTAAACACTACAGTATAAGTAACCGTCTGATTTGGATTTGCCATTGGGTTTACTATATCAGAAGCACTTAATCCTATAGATGGGCTCCAACTATATGTCCCTGCAGAAGTTCCCTCTGCATGTAGTTGTACTATTTCTCCCTCTCTAATATCCTGATCTTCTCCTGCTTCTACGGTTTCTTCTTGTTGATATACTCTAAACACACAATCTGAACTATTATCACTTGCATCGGTTGCTGTAATGGTTATCTGCATCCCATCTATAATAGGGCTTCCTGCAGGGGGATTTTGTATAATTATCGGATTAGTATCTATATTATCTATCACAGTAAGTAATCCACGGTAATCAAGAACAGAAGATGCATCACAAGAAAGCTCCTGATCTATAAGGCATCCTGATATTACAGGGCCATCGGTATCTACAATCGTTGTCGTAATTATAAAACTACATTGATTACTATTTCCAGATGTATCGGTTACAGTCATTTCAACTGTCATTCCATCTACAAAAGGTGATCCAGCTACTGGTAACTGAGTTAATACTGGAGAATTATCACAATTATCCAAAACAGTTACTAGGCTAGTGTAATCAGGCAATACAGTTCCACTATCCAGAGATTGATTACTCAAACAATCTATTGTTGGTCGTTCTGTATCTGAAATAGTAATAGTTTGCACCACATCAATACTATTTCTCGCACCATCTGTTACACTATATCTTCGTGAAATTGTAGTTCCAGTTGGGGTATCATCAACAAATGCAATTACAGGCGTACCGCAATTATCAGCCGCATCAGTAACTACTGCAATATCAGGAGTAGGTACATCTGTAACACAACTTACTGTAATTGCAGACGGGTTACTTGCTGTAGGATTACTAGTATCGTTAATAGTGATTGTTTGAGTAACATTTATACTATTTCCCGCACCATCTGTTACACTATATCTTCGTGAAATTGTAGTGCCAATTGGAGTATCATCAACAAATGCAACTACAGGTGTACCGCAATTATCAGCCGCATCAGTAACTACTGCAATATCAGGAGTAAGTACATCTGTAGCACAATTTACCGTAATTGTAGGTGGGTTACTTGCTGTAGGATTACTAGTATCGTTAATAGTGATTGTTTGAGTAACATTTATACTATTTCCCGCACCATCTGTTACACTATATCTTCGTGAAATTGTAGTTCCAATTGGGGTATCATCAACAAATGCAACTACAGGTGTACCGCAATTATCAGCCGCATCAGTAACTACTGCAATATCAGGAGTAGGTACATCTGTAGCACAACTTACTGTAATTGCGGATGGGTTACTTGCTGTAGGGTTACTAGTATCGTTAATAGTGATTGTTTGAGTAACATTTATACTGTTACCAGCACCATCTGTTACGCTATAGGTTCTTGTGACAACCTCTGGGTTACTACCCCCATCGCTCACATCACTCACAAAAGCAACAGTTGGGGTATCACCACTATTATCTGCCTCATCTGTAACGACCAATGGATCTGCTGTTGGAATATCTGTCGAACATTGTATATTAATTGGTAAGGGATTACTAGCTGTTGGATCTTCGGTATCGACACCAGGAATTGTTACCTCAAAATTACATCGAGTTTCTTTTCCGCTATTATCTCTAACAGTAATTGTAATTGTTGTATTTGCTGTAAATGAAGTTCCTATATCTGGGCTTTGTGTAATCTCAAGATTCGTATCACAATCATCTGTCGCGACTACAGAGCCTCTATAATCAGGTAAATTAGACCCAGAAGCTAATATTTGATTACTTGGACATGTTGTAATCTGTGGAGCCTCTATATCAGGAATATTTTTTCCAAAAATAACATGAGCAAACCCAGGGTCACTATTCACTAAATAGTTATACGCATATCGGCGGTATCTCCCTATAATAAGATCATCGATTCCATCATTATTAACATCTCCAGCATAGGCTCCAACCCCTTTTATAGAATAACTTGAAAATTCATCTACCCTAAATCCATACGTATGAACTCCAAAACTTGTAGGAACAGTAGCTTCCCAAGTAGCTTTACCATAAAGGACTCCTCCTGTAGAAGAGCTACCCTTAATAATTACATCTTGATACCCATCATTATTAAAATCTCCTATATGATTAAGCATACTTAAATTTGAAGAAAATGAAAAACCGTTAGTGCCATCAAGAGTTGCTAAATCTACCTCAGCAGAAAAAGTATTTTTCCCAAACAAAACAAATTGATTTCTAAAAGATATATCTTTAAAACCATCATTATTTATATCATCTGTTGCACCTACTTCTGCATAGGTTATATCAACAACAGAATGTGTCACTGCAAAACCATTAGCACCATTTAAATCTTCCACATTTAGTGTTGCAGGGTAATTTGATGATCTTCCAAACACAACATGCTTTCTATCAGTATTTCCTCCAATCACTATATCATTGATCCCATCTCCATTTGTATCTCCTACATTAGCTACAGAACGGCTTACTACATGCAAAGACGTTCCACTATTTGTAATAACGCACCCATTAACTCCATTAATTTCATCTGTTTTAATACTAGCAGGAAAACCTGATCCTGATCCATATACAATAAAACATTTTCCTTTTATATTACGTGAATCATTAGAGCTATTTGCTATAATTATATCATCAATCCCATCCCCATTTATATCTCCTAAATTATCTAGATCAATTCCTAAAAATTCTTGACTTATCCCTTTTATCACAAAACCATTTGTACCATCAATAGTTGATAAATCTACTATTGGTGTAAACCCTGATGACGAGCCAAAAATAACATATACAGCTCCTGCTCTATACCCACCACTATCACTTCTACGAAAGGGCTCACTCAATATAATATCGTCTATACCATCATTATTAACATCTCCTGCAGTATCTGCTTTATAAAAATGATTATCACTACCTGTTTTAACATAAGGGATTAATTCATTACTTATTTTAAAACCATCTGAACCACTCAAATCCTTTAAAAATATGTTTGAAGGAAACCCAGAAGTTGTTCCATATACTATATAAACACCTCCAATAACATTAATATGATATCCTCTATATGGGCCAGTAAAATTAACAACATCTCCTTTTGCTACTACTATAAAATCATCAATCCCATCGTTATTAACATCTCCCGCAGTATTCACATCATAACCAGTCTCACTATGAGGTTCTTCTCCATATAACGTAAAACCATTTGTACCATTAAGGTTACTGATAGAAAAATTTGTGGTGCTACAATCTATTTCTTCTGAACTGGTTTCTAGATTTACTGTAAATGAGCAAAAGCCTGTATTACCAGATCTGTCTGTTGCTGTTATGGTAACACTTGTATTTGAGGTAAATAAAGTTCCTTCTGGAGGAGTTTGCGTATATACCATATCTGTATTATAGCTACAATTATCTGTTGCTGATGCTAAAAACTGTATATAATTAGGTAAAGGCGTATTTGTATATAATTCTTGAACACCATTGGGGCAGTTTATTATTGGATCTTCTGTATCAATAACATCTAGTGTATTGCCAAAAAAAACATGAAATGCACCTTTTGTTCTATATGTATCGCTATTATTTAGTTTTTCTCCTACAATAAAATCATTGAATCCATCATTATTAAAATCTCCTGCATTACTTACAGAGTGGCCAAACCCCTTATAACTATACCTTTGATCGTCAAAAATCTGATATCCGTTGGTTCCCTTAAGCTCTAAACTTTGTAATTTATTAGGAAGCGCAGTCCCCCCGTATAATATATAAGCTCCTCCGCTTCTTGCATACCCATCCCAATGAGGAACAGACACTATTAAATCTGTAATCCCATCACTATTAACATCTGATAATCCATCTAAATCAGAAATTCTATATGGATACAAATACCACCCTGCTTCAAAAACAAATTTGTCTCCATCAGGCAAATCCGATACTCTAAACGAAGTAGAGAAAGTAGTATTTTTACCGTATAGCACATATGCTTTTCTAGAACTTGCAATAGCAAGATCATCAACCCCATCATTATTAAAATCTTTTGCTGGAGCTACAGAATTACCTAAGGACTCATATTCTATATCTTCTGTTATATAAAAGCCATTAGTTCCATTTAAAGTAGACAACTCAAAAGTTGCTGCAAAATTGGTGTTTCTCCCAAAAATAACGGCTACTCTTCCTGCTGCCCTAGTTGCACCTTCATTATACCTTGGAAACCCCAAAACCAAATCTTCTACCCCATCATTATTTATATCTCCTGCATTACTTACCTGTATACCATCCCATCTAAAACTTCCAGAAAATCCCTGTATAACAAATCCATTTGTACCATCTAAATCTGCACTATTTATGCTCCCAATAGTAGGATTTCCATACACAACATAAGCTTTACCAGAAGTAGATAAAGCACCTCCAATTATAATATCATCAATTCCATCCCTATTTACATCTCCTGCATTACTTACATTTTGATGTGAATTAGTATCTTCTATAAGAATACCATTTACACCATCAATATCTGATCTTGTGTAAAGTGGCAAAAAACCAGTAGTGCTACCAAATATAATGATCACATCATTAGAGTAGGTACCTATTAAAACATCTTCCAATCCATCATTGTTAATATCTCCCGCCCTACTTACACTATATCCTAATCGTTCACCAGTAACAATACCCCTTACCACAAAACCATTCGTACCATCTAGCGTATTAATATCGACAGAAGCAGAAGTAATACCAGTACCTCCAAAAACAACATAAGCCTCACCTATATTTTCTACAGTACCATCATCAACTCCAGGGGCTCCTACAATAATATCTGAGATCCCATCTCCGTTTACATCTCCTAACTCACTAACAGATTCTCCCATATCATCTGTTTCATTTTTCCCTTCTTGACTAAAATGGTGAGTATCGTTTGTATCTGATATTTGTACATCTGGACACCCCTGCCCAAATGACACAAAAGAACTACAAAACAATAGAATACATATCGCTTGTATCTTTGAATTAATCCCGAAATTACATATCAACCAAGTCATGTTATTTATATTTTGGGGCAAAACTATATTGCATTCCATTAATAAAAACCACTGAAAACAGTGATTTATGCAAATGATCAAATAACAAATGATGTGTTAATTATATAATCAAGATGAGCATTATATAATTAACACATCATAAGCCTTCCTTTTTTTTAATCTTACAATCTCTTTATTTCAATAAATAATCCTGTTTAAAAATTTTAATATCCTTTTATTACAAAATTGCAATATAAACTTGCTATAAATAATCTTTTTTATAGATAGGAATACAACGCCTCTCTAAAAAACTCTAAACAAATAACAACCAACATAATAACTCTATTACTCACATTTAATTCATCAAACACCCCCCTGTTTTCAGGGTAGTACATTTCACTATAAAAGGTGTTTTACTCAGGTTACTTCTCTCTCATCTTTGCACTGTGATTATTAGTCATCAAAACAAGTATCAAAAAAAACAGATATATGAAGACTATAAAATTGCAAAAAATAAATACTAACCCTTAAAAACCAAAAATCATGACTTGGGGAATCACATTAATTTTATTAAGTATTATAGCAGTACCATCTTTATTGTTATCAAAAAAACCAAACGCAAAAGAACTTCTTGAAAAAATCGAGCCTTACCAAGGATGGATCGGACTAGTTTTCTGTTTCTGGGGTATATGGGGAGTAATCAGTTCTATTTTAGGCCTAGGTTGGTTTGCTTCATTTCCTATACGATGGACTGTTTATTTAGCTGGAAACGCAATAGAAGCAATATTAGGATTTATGCTAGGTTTTGGAATGATCAACAAGCTTGTATTATCTAAAAACGAAGCTGCTAAAGAAAAAGCAATCGCTCTAAGAGAAAAAATAGCTCCAAAACAAGGGAAATTAGGAGTTCTAGGATTAATCATAGGAGCATTAATGATTGTATTATCATTCTTACCTTACTAAAAATAAAACAATGAAAAAGCTAGTTTTTATACTCTTACTTACAGTCACTTCTGTATTTTCTCAAGAAAATAGCAAAACGCTAACTATTGTAGGAGAAGCAGGCAAACAGGTAGAAATTGAGAATTATTTCCTTACCATTTCGCTAAAACAAATTGTTGCTGATGGTTATCAACAACTAGAGCCCAAAAGCTTATCAGAAGTAGAACAACTATATACAGATAAATTAAAAGCTATAGGAGTTGATTTCAGTAAGTTTAGTAAAAACACGCTTTATCAGCTATACACTTCTTATTCTCAGGTAAACGATGTATCCTATTACAATTACTCAACATCCTCTGAAGAAGAAATGATTAAAATTATTGGGCAAAAAATGAATGGGTTGACAATTACACAGGTAGAAGCTACAGCCAAAGAAAAAACAAATACAGAATTGGTTGCTCTTACACAAACTGCAATTGAAGACGCAAAGAAAAAAGCTCAAAAAATAGCAGAAGGTCTTAACACAAAGTTAGGAGACATCATAAAAATTGAAGATTCTAGTAGTAAAATGCAATACATCAATATGTATAAACCACAAGAGGTTCAAAAACAACTTATAACAGTTACTTTTAAACTAGAACAATAAAACAGTTTATTCACAAATTAATTAATATATAAATTCGAATAATGAAAACAAAAATTGTAATCTTAGCCGTAATCTTAGCTTTCGGAAGTAGTTTTAATAGCCAAGCGCAAAAGCTAAAGAAATTTGGAAGCTCTATCGAAAAAAAGATAGGACCTAAAACTATAAAAGTACCTTATACAGATGTAGTATCTTATTTAGGATATGCATCTCCAGGTAACGAGGATGAAGTAAAAGATGATAAGAAGTTCTATTACATCTATGTATGGGTTCCTGCTGTTGCTCCAGAATTAGGTATCAGAATGATGTCTCCTGTAGGAAAAACTAAAATCAAAAAAGCTATAAAATCAGCTGCATATACAGAAAATGCTAAATCTTCTGAGTACTTTGATACTTACATTACATTAGAGCGTTCTGATATCATCAGCAAAGATAACATTAGCGAAGACGCTGTAAAAAGTGCTAATTGGGTAACATTAGAGCGTAATGATGATAGTAGTGAGATGCCAAAACAACCAAGCGGAAGTAGCTATAACTCATTATTAAGATACAAAAGTGAAGCTGGTAATCCTACCAAAGCACTTACTGTTGGATTATACCGTATAGGTTTTACAACATACAAAAGAGGTGTGGTAAAAGGTACTTTCTTAGCAGAAGTTGCAGCTCCTATCAAATTACCAGGAGTAGTAATGGCTAAGACTATCAGTGAATTAAAAAAAGGGCTATAAAATTGTAGTTGAATAGTTTTACCCCCAATGGTTATTCCTATATTTTTTTTAGGTTTAAAATATAGGAATAACCAATTTCTACTCTACATATCAAAATTATGTGTCATCAAAGTATGGAATCTACTCAAGGTAAAGATGCTGCTTCAATCCTACAAGAATATGGACTTAGTGTAAGTGATTGGGGAATGGTTGGAGCACACTGGACTCCAAAAATGGGAGAATATATGGAAAAATACAATGCAGAATTTGCATCTGCAAAAGTAGGAGATGATATAGATTTCTAAAAAAACCATTCATGATTGCGGATGACCCAGGACTCACCAGAAATCCCATAACACTATAGAACTAGTATGGTGATAGCGGGTCATCCTATATGAATACAATTATTCTTCTAAAGTAGAAAAATCAAATATCTCCTCAATATCCGCTACCAGATAGTATCCCCCTAACCCTACTTCAAAGAAATAGTATTAACATACTATACTCACAGGGTATACTTTGTCACTCTTTCAAACAACTAATCTTACTTATTAAACTATGCTTCTTTATCTTTTGTCCTGTATTTACATTTACCACCACACATAACACACTGAAAAACAAGTAACAAAATTAACACCAAAGCACTTCTTATATTAAATTAGTTTATTTCAACAATAAAATCTCATATTTGTAACAAATTTACAGAATAAAAAATCTGAAAATTTTATATAAAGATTAATCTATTTTGAACATAAAAATGTGTGCCTTTTTATTTAAACTAAATCAATTATTATGAAAACAAGAATCTTAATTTTATTGAGTATTTTATTCGCCTTAGGAACTTCTGTAGATTCTCAAGCACAGAAATTAAAAAAGTTTGGTGGTTTAACAGAAAAAAAAATAGGGCCAAAAACTATAAAAGTACCGTATACTGATATAGTAACCTATTTAGGATATGCAGCACCAGGTAATGAAGATGAAATAGTAGATAATAAGAAATTTTACTACATCTATGTATGGGTACCTGCAGTAGCTCCAGAATTAGGAGTAAGAATGATGTCTCCAGTGGGAAAAAACAAAGTTAAAGGAGCAACTATGTCTAAGGCTTATGAAGACAATGCTAGCTCAAGTGACTTTTTTGACACTTACATTACTTTAGAGCGTTCTAATATAATAAGCAAAGACAAAATTACAGAAGAAGGTGTAAAGTCTGCAAAATGGGTTACACTAGAACGTAATGATGACAGTAGTGAAATGCCTAAGCAACCAAGTGGTAGCAGCTATAACTCTTTATTAAGATATAAGAGTGACATTGGTAACCCTACAAAAGCGTTAACTGTTGGATTATACCGTATCGGTTTTACTACTTATAAAACTGGTGAAGTAAAAGGTACTTTCTTAGCTCAAGTAGCAGCTCCTATCAAATTACCAGGAGTTGTAATGGCTAAAACTATTGAAAACTTAAAAAAAGGTTTATAATATTTAACCACAATTCACAATAAGCACACATTTATAATTATTCCTACACTTTCTATAAAAAGAAGTGTAGGAATTTTTATTTTACAACATATTTTGTGTCAAAGAATTTGAGCTTTCATTTTTTCTACGATATTATAAGCAGCAGGGCAAATTGCCACATTTTTAATAGTCAAACTAGATATTTTCTGAAATTTTTTACGATCTGTATGAGGGTATTCTCGACAAGCTTTGGGCCTAACCTCATAAATTGAACAATAATTATCTGCTCCAAGAAAAGTACATGGTGTTTGCTGTAAAACCAAATCCCCATCTTCATCTGTTTGTAAATATTGTGCTTCAAACTGCCTAGGTTTTATCCTAAAAAATTTTGCTATACGCTCTACGTCTTTATCTGTAAATAATGGGCCTGTTGTTTTACAACAATTTGCGCATTGCAAACAATCAGTAGTAGCAAATTCATCATCATGTAGTTCTTGCATCATATTATCTAGCTTCTTGGGAGGCTTTTTTTTGAGCTTGGCAAAGAACTTTTTGTTCTCGTTATGTTTATCTTTGGCCAGTTGTGGTAATTGATCTATGAATTCTTGCATACTGCAAAAATAAAACTTTTGATAGTTATGAATAGTAATTACCTATATATTCCGTTTTAATTGAGATTAATCCAGCATTATTAAACATTTTAAATAATACCTGAATATATTTTATATATCATGAATAAAGACATTTTTGGAACTGCAATCAAAGATTTTTACAATAAAAAATACACAGAAGATATCACTGTACTTGCTGATGATTTTGATGATGATCACATTCCTATTCCGTACTTATTCAGAACGTATACTGAGATGCCAAAAATAGAACAAAAAGCATTGGATCTCTCCTATGGAAAAGTACTTGATGTTGGTAGTGGTGCTGGTAGTCATAGCCTATTTCTTCAAAATGAAAAAAAATTAGATGTAACAGCTTTAGATATCTCTGATGGTGCAATCCAGATTTGTAAAGAACGAGGAATAAAACAAACAATAGTTCAGGATATATTTAATCATTCCTCTACTACCTATGATACGATACTTTTTTTAATGAATGGTAGTGGTATTATTGGCTCTCTAGATCGTATTGACTTATTTTTTACACATATCAAGACATTACTTTCTAAAAATGGACAGGTTTTAATAGACTCATCAGATATTTCTTATCTTTTTCAGGATGACGATGGTAGTTTCTGGGTAGATATTTCTGCTGGATATTATGGCGAAATGCAATATAAACTCAAATACAAAAATCAAGAATCAGAACAGTTTGATTGGTTATATATAGACTATAATACATTACAAAATGCTGCAAATACCAATGGTTTAATCTCTGAATTAGTATTTGAAGGAGAAAATAACGATTATCTAGCCAAACTTACTTTGGCTATCGATTAATCTAATTTTTTATTACAGAGGTGGTATAATTTTTGTGCTAGAAATTATTTAAAAAATAAATCGTGTGCAACTAATAAAACTTTTGGGGTATATATTCATTTCTTCTTTCATCCTTATTGGATGTTCAGATGATGATAACACCATTACCAATAGCGTATTACAAGCTAGTAATAGACAACCTCTAGGAAGTTCAGCAAATGATCTCTTAAGTGATACAAATTATAATAGTCTTACTATAGAGATTGTTGCAGTACAAGGTTTTGAACCCACCAGAGATGCAATTGAAGGATTTAGAGATTTTTTGCAAGACCGATTATTTAAACCCAACGGAATTACTATAACACAACGTTCTATACCATCTTCTGGTAAAGCTCCGTTTGCAATTGAGGAAATTGCAGAGATAGAAAATACCAACAGAACTTTATTTAATAAAGAAGATGATATTACAGTATATATCTATTTTGCCGATGGTCGCAGAGAAGCGGATACTAGTGAGCAGGTTACATTGGGGTCTGCTTACTTAAACACTTCTATCGTAATTTATAAAGAAACATTACTTCAACTAAGTACTAGAACGGGTTCTCCTGCACTAAGCGCAATAGAAACTGCCACTTTAAATCATGAATTCGCCCATTTAATGGGACTTGTGAATTTAGGAACCCCTTTACAATCTCAACATGAAGATAGTGAAGAGCATAATCATTGTAATGTATCTGGATGCCTTATGGAGTCTGCTATAAAATTTGGAATGGGAATGATGAGTATTGGCGATATGATCCCTCAATTAGATTCACAGTGCATTGCTGATTTAAGAGCCAATGGTGGAAAATAAAAAAGCACCATCTTCTACCATTTCTTATTTAAAATGTTTTTTTTGATGATGCTTTTTTGAGAAAAAATCTCTCTCTCTCTCTCTTTCACTCTTCTCTAATGATTTTTTTGATCTACAAAAGGTACTAATTTCACTAATGAAAATGCTCCTATAGCCATTACTATATCTCGCACTGCTACATCAATATAATGTCCATTTCCTATAAGCAACAAAGCAATAACTAATAACCACCCCATCACTACATATCCTCCCACTTGAGGGCGATAAAGCACCAAAATACCAGCAACAACTTCTACAACTCCAATTATTGCCATAAAAACTCCTATCTCAAAAGGCAAGATCTCAACCATTCCAATAGCTACATATTGCTTCCAGTTTGTAAGTATGTTCATAAATTTATCTAGTCCTGCTACTATAGGTATCAAACCATAGGTGTATTTTAATACCGTAACAACTTGTCTAATCTGTAAATTCATAACTTCATTTATTTTATTATTTGATTTTTAGATAAAAAAACAGTTCATTTAGTTACAAAGTTTTGTAACTTTTTCTACTGCTTTTGATCTAAGTACTAAACAAGATGCTATGGAGCCTATAAAAATTAATGAATACAAAACTCATAAAATATCTGATGCAGATGTCATTTACAGAATCAATGCTGGAGAAAAAGAATTATATGAGATTTTATTAAGACGAAATAATCAAAAGCTATTTCGAGTAATCAGAAGCTATATCAATGATTATGAAGAGATTCAAGATATTATGCAAAACACATACCTCAAAGCATATGAAAAATTACACCAGTTTAAAAACAACTCACAATTCTCAACTTGGTTAATACGGATTGGCATCAACGAAACATTGGCTCGATTAAGAACCAAAGGAAAATACCAAAACCTTTATGTTTCTGAAAACGATAGTAATCATAAACAAATTATTGAGATACCTGACAATCATCTATTAAACCCCGAAAAAAAATGATTCGGCAAGAAGCAAAACAAATCCTAGAAAAAACCATTGATCTATTGGATGTAAAATACCGCACTGTTTATATTATGCGAGAAGTTGAAGGTATGAGTATTGCAGAGATTGCTGATCTTATGGGATTAACTATATCTAATGTAAAAGTACGGTTACATCGTACTAAAGGTATGATGAAAACAGAGCTTTATGAACTATCAAAACATCCTGATATATTTGAATTTGGTTATAGTAAATGTGATCTTCTTGTCAATAAAGTAATGAATCGTATCTAATATACTTTTTTACCATTGATATAGGTAGCTTTTACTTTTATATTTGGAATTTGATCTTCATGAATCTCCATAATATTGTCTTCTAGAATTACAAAGTCTGCAAATTTTCCCATTGCAATACTTCCCTTCTCATGCTCTTCAAAATTACTATACGCTGCCCATAGTGTCATTCCTTTTAGGGTTTCTTCTCTGGTAAGTGCATCTTTTTTCTGAAACCCTCCTTTGGGATATTGCTTTAAATCTTTTCTGGCTATTGCAGCATAAAATGTATAAAACGGACTTACATGCTCTACTGGATAGTCAGTACCCAAAGCTATCTTTCCTGTTTTTTGCAATAGTGTTTTATATGCATATGCTCCTTTTATACGCTTAGTACCCAATCGCTCATCTGCCCAATACATATCACTAGTGGCATGTGTTGGCTGTACACTCATTACCAAATTATCATCAAGTATATCAAACTCTTCAGGCGCTACAACCTGAGCATGTTCTACTCGCCATCTTCTGTCTGATTTACCTTCTAAAACCTTATAATACGTTTTTATAACTACTGCATTGGCAGAATCTCCGATTGCATGTGTATTCATTTGAAATGGAGATGCCGCTAATCGTTTAGCCAATTTTTTAAATGCATCCGTACCTATTACCATAGCTCCAAAATGATTTTCTTGATCAGAATAAGGTTGTTTTAATACTGCCCCTCTTGACCCCAACGCTCCATCTGCATATATTTTGAAAGAAGACACATGTAACTTATCAGTTTTATAAACTCCTTTTTTTAGATAATGATCTACATATTCTGGCGTATTGCTTACCATAGCATACATCCTTATTTTGAGTTCATCTATTTTTTGTAAACTATCTACTAAGTCAATTACACGAGGGCTCAATCCTGCATCATCAACAGTAGTTAATCCATACCCAAAATTGATCTTCTCTGCATCTTTCAAAGCCTGTATCTGCTCTTCCTTTGTTGGCTCAGGGATAATACTCTGTATCAACTCCATAGGATTATCAATAAGCACCCCTGTGAGTTGCCCGTTTTTTTGTAGAATCTCTCCTCCTTCTACTTGGGTTTCTATAGTAATTTTTGCAAGATCTAATGCTTTTTGATTGGCTATCATGGCATGACCATCCACTCGTGTTACTGCTACTGGAGTATTAGGAAAAAGGCTATCTAGTTTCTCCTTTGTAGGAAACTCTTTGATACTCCAATCATTTTGATCCCACCCCCTACCTGTAATAAAAGATACCTTTTTTTCTTTTTGAAATGCTACAATACGCGCTAACACTTCATCATAACTTTTTGTTCCTGTAAGATCTACTTTTTGCTGTTGCAACCCCAATCCATAAAAATGACAATGTGCATCGATCAATCCTGGCACTATTGTTTTTCCTTCTGCATCAATAGTAGTATGTGCTGTATACTCCTGTAGCAAAGTAGTAGTACTACCTACAGCTATAAACTTACCATCTTTTATTGCAAATGCTTCTGCTTTTGGTTTTGTATCTTCTACAGTGTACACATTCGCATTAATAACCAACACATCAACCTCTATTGGCTGTTGACATGAATATAAAAAAAAGAATAAAACTATAAGTAAGAATGATTTTTTCATTTAGAGTTGTGTTTGTTTGAAGCCTAAATGTAAAAATATCTAATTCGTAGCATGGTTAATTTTTTCTTAATCTCTAAAATCATGCTTGTATCACCTATTTTTTTGACAACTCTATTAAAACACAAAAGATCAACTAAAGTATTTTAGTTGATCTTTTGTTTACTGAAATTATTTTCTCTTTGAAAACGTTATTTGTTATTAAAAATTTTCAGCTGTATTTATAGCTTCCGTTGTAGAAGATCCGTTAAGTACTTTACTTGCTACATTTAGATACCCGTATGCAGATTTATTTTCTTTTTCCAAAAGTAACTGCCATATCATTACTCCATCTGAATTATCTTTTGATGCTATATGCTCAAAAAGTGTTGCTACATTCTCATATGTATAGGTATAATAAGGCCCCCAAGGTTCATCAGGAAAATGTATTCCCGCAGCAATATCAAATCCATAACGATCTCCGTAATACTTATATGCATCATACATAATTTTTCTGTTTGATGCCGCTCCTGTATTATATCCTTGATAAGCAATTAGGTCAATTTTATCACCTACGGCTT
Source organism: Aquimarina sp. I32.4 (assembly GCF_002924285.1). Lineage (NCBI taxonomy): Bacteria > Pseudomonadati > Bacteroidota > Flavobacteriia > Flavobacteriales > Flavobacteriaceae > Aquimarina > Aquimarina sp. I32.4. Next base: position 60,837 of record NZ_PGUB01000005.1, read on the forward strand.
CTAGCACAGGGATCATATGTCCTGTTGTAGAAAAACCGTATAAACTAATTCCTTCATTAGGTTCTGTAGCTTTATACAGATTTGTGTCTGATTCTCCTGTAACTGTATTTCTTTTGGCGTAACTATATGGCGAACTTGTATCGTCATTTTTTTCTCCCCCCAAAGCTCCTACTCCAGCAGGAGCACATGCTAATATATATTCTCCTTTAGGCATAATAGCTCTGGATTCATTAAAGAATGCAATAAAACGTTCTACATTTACTGCATCACCAATGGTTTGAAAACTTCCATTGGGTTCAAAATCCCAATCAACACCTCCAAACCCCATATCATCTACTAGATCTTTTATTTGTTGGTAATTGATATTATAAGCTTCTTCTGTACCCCAATATGTTTCTCCTCCTACCGATAATATCACTTTGGTTCCCTTCTTTTTTAATACCGCAACAGATTCTTTGAGAGTCTGACCATCATATGGAGTTTGAATTCCTGTCTTAGAAATATCCAAAGACCCCTTTGTATACACCAAATTAGGTTTTGCAAACGCCAAGAATACATGGGTAACATGTGATGGAATATCTCTTAATTTTGATCCTTGATCTGGAGAAGAAACCCAATTTTCTGACCAAGAAGGAAAATACCCCAAAATAATAGGTTTTTTTGCTTCATTGCCATCCCCTCCTGTATCCCCTCCTGTGTCTGGATCACCACCATTTCCATCTCCTCCAACAGTATCAATAGGGTCCTTATCATTCCCTGCATCATCACTACTGCATGAAGTGGTAAAAAGGATCATACATAAACATAGGCTGTTTATGATAAAAAAAAATCTTTTCATAGTTTAATTGTTAGATTGTAAATTTACTTGTATTCATTTTTCCAACTAACTAAACTGCTTATCTTATTAATTATTGTCTAAAAAATTAATAAGAAATTCATAAAAAAAATAAAACCCCACATGTTTATGATAAACATGTGAGGTTTCGATGTATAGTACATATCGTGCTCTTTATAAGATATATTCCCCAATATATTTCTCTTATTAGATAACTACACGATATCTATTGATGTACTACTTCAGTATTTTAAATTAATCACCTACTTACAGAAGGTTGTTTTAGTTTTTAATTATGCTTTGATTACTATTCTTGTCAAGCTTTTTAAACAAGAAATGAAACGTTCAAAAGCAAGAGAATACAATAGTACGTTCAAAATTACTCCTCCTAGAAGGCCATACATACCTTTTACTAATCCTGAATACCCGATAGCATCTGTTGGAAATCTAAAAACAGAATGCACCTTCATCAAAAACTCTGTTACTGGAGTAAAAACCAGAGTTCCTTGATCATTGGCATATCCTATCAAACTGCATATTGCTGCCAAAACAAAAAGTAAAATAAATGTGATAAAGTAAGTGTGTATGTTAATCTTTTTCATCTGTATGTGAGTATTAAAAGTTGTAAATAAAATGATCTCTAATACTGCGCAAGATATAGTGGTTTTGACACCTACAAAACACGGTAAACGATGAAAATTAGTACACTGAAAACAGGGATACAGTAAAAAAGCAGAAGTAAATCATTTTTCACATCTCACAAAAACACCTTGTAATCAGAAGTATACACAAGGTAGACTAATATTTGAAGCTATTGATTTTTTTTAAGCACCCTATAAATCTATCAATACTCACGTATATATTTCTCTCTTTCTATAAGAGAAATTGCCTGTTTTCCTTTTCCTGTTAAGAATTTTGTTTTTAAAGTAACTCTATCTGTCAACCTTTGAAAAAACACAATAAAATGTAAATGTGGTCCAGTAGCCCAACCTACATCTCCACTGTATCCTATAAATTGGCCTATCTTTATCTGATCCCCTATTACTACCGATGCTCCATTCTTCTTAATATGGGTATACTCTGCAAAAGTACCATCCTCATGATAAATCAATATATAATTATTGTATTTGGCACATTCTGCTGTGGTACAACTTTTACTATAGCTCTCTTCTACATCAACAACTACACCTCCTCTAGCTGCATAAATTTTGGTTCCCACTGGCATTTTAAAGTCTAATGCATTCTCATTTTGATGAGAAATCTTACCATTGTATCCCTGAGACAACCAATACTCACTTCCTCTTTGAAATGGCAGGTAATAATTGAAATCATTATCATACTCCTTTTGAGTATGATCCCCATAATTATACGTTGACTCATACCCTAGTTTTATTTGATTTTTTCTATCAACTACTTGTAAGTCGGTAATTATATGCCTAGTAGTTCTTGCTGGTACTATAAAAACCTTATTGTTACCATTGGTAGAAGTAAGGTTTTCTAACCTGAAATCCATTTTTGCAGAAACTGGACTATATTCATTATTATCTGCCAAAATCATAAACCCATTTTCTGTCTCTTCATAATAAAGTTTAAAATTATCTTGAGAGAAGATGGTAATAGAAGAAATAAAAAAAAAGAATCGTAGAGTTGTTTTCATCTGTTTTTATTTAGAAGTCATTTGAACTTTTAATTCTTATTGAAGTTTATAAGTTACCAAAAAAAACTGAACCTCAATCAATTTGGAATCTATAATGGATATTCAACCTACCTTGAAACAACAAATCAATCCTATAGAAAATCCATATAAGTTTATGCAATTACAATAAGGTTATAGAGTTCCTATCTCTAAATAAACAATAAAATCACCTGATATCAACTCTTACTAGTAATCAAATTTATAGGTAACTCCTCCTAATACTTGTACTCCTTGAACTGGAAAATTCACCCAGCGTTGATAGCTTTCTCCTGCAAGATTGTTTCCTTTAATAAAGAAAGATAATTGATCGTTGAGCCTATATCCTAAGTTTACATTGGCATCAAAATAAGAATCTAAAGTAACTACTGCTTCTGGCTGTGTTGGTAATGAAGCAATCGCAGTATTAATATCTTTTCGCTCTCCCACATAAAACAATTGTGCTCCAGCATACCATTGGCTATTGATCTGATAGTCTATTAGTGCAGAAGCTTTAATCTCAGGAAGATTCCATGCTTCTTGCTCATCTTCTGTATTGTAATTAAAGTATTCTATAGAAGTTCCTAGTTTAAACTTTTTATTAATTTCAAAATTAAGTTCCCCATATCCTATCAGGGTATTGATATCATCATAACGGTAGGAGAATGAGTTACCATACTCGTATCCTTCTAATTGTAATATGGGTCTGGTATTATTGACAAACAAGGGTTTTTCTGATTCTGAAATATAGCTTCCTCTAAAATTATAACTTACTATATCTGATAACTGTCCTTTTAATCCTATATATGCATCATATAACATACTGGTAGGTTCTATAATCAATGTAGGTGATACAAATGGATTTTTTTGTACCGCATTGCGATAAGTATTTTGTTTCAAATCGCCCTCTAGTCCTCCATATGCAATCACAGCTTCTTCTAGTAATCTATAAGAGGCTGTTACCTTAGGGTATATAAACAAATTATTATCACTATTTTTTGTATCTATACTATAATATACAGCAGCTCCAAGATTAACCGTAAGGTTATCTCTTAATATTACCAAACTGGGGTTCACTCCTAAGTTTAACACTCCATATTCATTAGGTGTTTGTGTACTAAAATCAAGAATACGATCAAAGTTTCCGCTTACATAATCTACTATGAAATTGGTTGCGATCAGGTTATCCCCCATTTCAAACTCAAAAGTAGGTTTTGCAATTACATGATGTTCTACAGAACTCATGGCATCGCCAAAAAAACGATATTTCAAAGTTGCTTTTTTGAAATACAAATCATCAAACTGTAGTTTTCCTCCAAGTTTTACACCAAAATAACTTTGTTGAGGATCAATAGCTCCTATCTGTTCTTGTGTAAGTTGCGGAGATTCTGGTAATCCATACCAGTTATATAACTGATGCTCTACTCCCGCTTCTATCCCAAATGTATAATCTCTTGTACGAGATGTATAATTAAGATCTAAAAATGTATTATAAAATTTATCGTCTAATTGTACCTCATCAATTCCTCCTTGTGAGGAGTTATGATGTAAGTATACCCCCATATTATCTGATCTGTTTAACTGGAAATTACTATAAAACTCTGCTAAAACAGAAGTAAAATTACCAAACCCTAATGTTGCATAGTTATCATAGATATCTATTGGTTTTGGTCTATCAATATTTGCTGCTCGTCCTTTTGCAGGCGTATAGGTAGAAGCTACAGGAACCGAAAAAATGCTATATCGTAGTTTCTTTTTTTGTTGCGTAATAGAATCATTAAGAGTAGGTGTGGATTTAATTTTAAAAGCATCACTGATAGTTGGTGTATATGCTTTTACAATTACGACACGCTCAGTTTCTAGATTTTCTGTTTCCTGTGCAAAACCAATCTGACCTAGTAAAACAAAAGCACTAGCAAAAAGTGACATTCTTGAACCGAATCTATAAGGTTCTTTGATAAAAAAAGGATTGATCTTCTTAAAATACATAGACATACAATACAACATTTGATAACTGATTACTGTTCGGTTTGGATAGATGAATTTGTTTTTGCTTCTTCGGCTTTAATTTTTCTAAGCTCGGTTTTTGCCTCATCAATTACCTCAGGGTAATCGGTAAAATTTTTGATCACACTCTCTAATATGTAAGTGGCTTGATATGCATCATTGAGACCGTAGAAGTTTTTAGCCATCAATACAAGCCCTTTTGCCCCATATAACCTATATCCTGAATAATCTTTGGATAATCGTTGTATCGTTTGATTAGAGTTTTTATAATCGTCTTCTATATTTTTGAAATAAGCTTCATAATACAAGGCTTCTGCTGCTAGCTCTCCTGTTGCTATTTTTTGCACTTCTGCGTAAGCTCTTTTGGCACGTTGCATATCCACAGTTTTAAATGCTGCTCTAGCAGTAAAAATAGTGGCATCACTTTTTACATCATTCTGGATTTTTGGATTGGCCAGAACTTTATCTGCATATTCAATCGTTTTTTGATAATTAAGTAATTGATAATATGATTTCATCAAATTAGATTGCGCAAATATGACATTTTGTGGGTAATCTGCATCAGTTTCTAATCGTTCTAACACAGGAAGTGCTTTTTCATATGCTCTATTTTCGAGATATACTTGAGATAGTCTTGCCAATGCTTGCTCGGTAAATTCTGTACGCTCTTGTTTAAGCACATATTCATAATGTGGAATTGTTGTTTCTCTTTCTCCTTTTTTAAAGTATAGCTGTGCTAGGTGAAAATGACTTTTTAAAGCATGTAATCCATTAGGAAATTGAGTAAGGTATTTCTGAAAACCATTTATTGCTCCTGTATCATTGTTTTCTAAAAACTGCTTCTCTGCTGCTTCAAAAGAAGTGTTATCCAGATCTGCATCACTTACCTCTACAAAACTTAATCCTTTTACCCAAGATGCATATTCATCTGTTTTACCAAGGTCTACATAGATCAATCGTGCTGTATTCACTGCCTGAATTGCTTCTTCTGTTCCTGGATATTCTGCTACTACTTTCTTGAATTTAGACAATGCTCTATCCCCTTCATTTCTATTATAATACACCAAACCTTGTTTTAGCAATGCTTTTGGCACATATGAACTTCTAGGAATATCGCTAATAAGACGGTCATATGAAGCAACCCCTTTCTGTATCTTATTTTGGGATACATATACATCTCCTAATGCAAACATAGCGTCATCTCTATAGGTTGATTTTGGATATTTTTTCAAAAACATCTCAAGATCACTAATCTTCTTGTTATACTTTTTTACAAATCCATAGCTTATTGCTTTTTGATAATGTGCATAATCAGAATCTGGGCCATTTTTTTTGATTGCCAAATTATACGCTTCCATAGCAGGCCAATATTTTCTGGATATAAAATGACTATCTCCCAATCTAAGATACGTATCTGTTTGTCTTGCCTCATCTTCTCTATTTAGTTTGGAGTAGGCATCAAAATGTGCTGCTGCTGATGGATATTGTTTTAGTTTAAAATAGGTATACCCCAAATTATAGTCTATATGATTATATTCATTAGTAGATGATGCTCCTGTGCTCCCTTCAAACTGTTTAAACCCTATCAAAGCGTCATCAAAATTAGTAAGCAAGTAGTCACTTTCTGCTTTCCAATAAATTGCCCTTGCTGTAAAATCAGGCACTACCTGTCCTTTTAGTGATTTATCAAAATATACGATTGCTTCTGAGTAATTACCTTGTGTATATAACTCAACACCACGATAAAAAGCTACTTTTTGATATACTTCTTTGTCAGCAAAATTTCTGCTTCCCTCTAGCAAATCCATAGCTTCTTTATATGCTTTAGAGGTAATATAAGAACTTATCAGCAACTCTTTTATTTCGTCCTCAAACTCCGTATTAGGGTATTGATCGAGATAGGATAGCAAAATCTTCGGAGTACTCTCAAAAGAATTCCCTATCTCATAACTCAATTTTGCGTAATTGTAAGTTGCATCTTCTTTGATTTTTGATTCAAAATCCATTTCCGATGCATTTTTAAAAGCATTTAATGCTTGTTGTTTTTGATCTGTTTTAAGGTATGATTCTGCAAGATGATAATATGCATTTTGTGCAGTTGCATTACGGCCATCTACAATTTTATTAAACTCTGAAATGGCGTTTTGATATTCTCCTTGCTTATAGTAAGCATATCCCAGCAAGTAATAATCAGTATTATTCCATTTTCCTTTTCTACCTTTATATTCTTTGAGATATGGTATTGCTTTTTTATATTCTCCTAGGTTAAAATAACTTTCTCCTATAATTTTATTCAGCTCTGATTTTTCTGAGGGCTTAGATTTTGGTAATTGTACCAACCCTTCATTGATCGCTTCTTGAAAATTACCTGACTTAAAATTCATATCACTCTGAAAATAAGACAGGTTTTTATTATATTGATCCAGATCTTTTACTTCATCAAATAATTTATCTGCTTCTTTATAATTATCTCCTTCATACGCTATAAATCCTAAATAATACTTTGCTTTGGCACTATACTCAGGAGAATCTTCTACTTTGTTTAAAAATTTCTTTGCTTCATTAAATCGTTGAATTTTAAAATACGCATATCCATTATTAAAATTATACTTATCTATTTCTCTTTGTGGAAGACTTCGTTCATCAACCTTATCATACCATTTACGAGCATATGCATATTTTCCATTATCAAAATAATAGGTAGCTGCATCAAGATACGCTGCATTTCGTTTTATACTGGTTGGATACTGAACTACAAAATCTTCTAAAAGCTGATTGGCTTCTTTTTGATTTAACCAAACAGCACAATTAGCAATATAATAGGTGCAATTGGCATCAATATTCTCATCGTATGAAACATCTTTGACTTTATCAAATAGGTTTTGTGCTGCCAAAAACTGTTTGTTATTGTATAGCTCCAATGCCTGATTATACAGTACTAATTCATTGGTATAAATTGCCGATTGTTGTGCAGATACATATGCAGACATCCCAATCACAAAAAGCATCGAAGTGATGTATTTCATAAAACAAACTTTAGTGTATTAAACCTATATTGACCAATACTGGCAATATAATTTGATAAAATCATCAAAAACACATACCATCAAGGTCTAGTCTCTAGATTCTATACGTCTTGATTCTTAAAAAAAGTAAATATCGTTTCCCGTGAATAAATTTTGCGTTAAAGATAGCTTAATCTTCAATCTAATAACGAAAGATTTGCTAGTTAATTACATCATAAATCGAGAATTATGATTTCTTTATGTTTCACTAAATAAACATAAGGGAACACTACTTCAATTCAAGTACTTGATTATAAAAAACTTACTGATCATATTTTATTTTATTTTTTAAAGAATAAAAATATATAACCCAAAAACCTGTTATTTACTTAAAAACTATTTCTGTACCTTATTTTATTAACCGAAACTTTTTACTTTTACAACATCTATTAATTTCTGAATCATAAACTATGTCCAACACGGTATTAAACCTTAAAGATGCTTCTATCTATCAACGAGAAAATCTTATTTTATCTGATGTCAATGTTGAAGTAAATAAAGGCGATTTTGTATACCTTATTGGTAAAACTGGTACAGGAAAGAGTAGTTTTATGAAAACTCTTTACGGAGACCTACCTTTATTAGAGGGAGAAGGTAGTATTGTAAATTTTGATCTTCCTACATTACAAGAAAAGCAAATTCCATATTTACGCAGAAAATTAGGAATCGTATTTCAAGATTTTAAATTATTAAATGATAGAACTGTAAAAGCAAATCTTCTTTTTGTTCTAAAAGCTACAGGATGGACTGATGAAAAAGCTATGGATAGTAAAATTGACGATGTATTAGACAAGGTTGGCATGAAAACCAAAGATTTTAAATATCCTTATCAACTATCTGGGGGAGAACAACAGCGTGTAGCTATTGCTAGAGCACTACTTAATGACCCTGAACTAATATTAGCTGATGAGCCTACAGGAAATCTGGATCCACAAACTTCTGTTGAAGTTATGGAGGTGTTACGGGATATTAATAAAAATGGTAATACTATCCTTATGGCAACACATGATTATGCATTGTTACTTAAATATCCTTCTAAAACATTAAAATGTGATGGAAATAAAGTTTTTGAAGTAGTACAAAGAAAAGGCTAGAACTACATCAACCTATTCTCAATCCATTTTTCACTTGTAAATCAGGAGTTAATAAAGTTACTTCTTTACCCTCTCCTATTGCTCCCATAATCAAACATTCACTCATCATGTTAGCTATCTGTTTTGGTGGAAAATTAACAACAGCTATTACCTGCTTACCTATAAGGTCTTCTAGTTGATATAGGGTTGTGATTTGTGCAGATGTTTTTCGTTCTCCCAAGTCTCCAAAATCAACAATTATTTTATATGCAGGGTTTCTTGCCTCTTCAAATACCTCTGCATGTAATATGGTGCCCACCCTCATATCTACATTCATAAACTCTTTCCATTGTAAGTTCTTTTCCATTATTTGATTTTTTAAAAAAAATTAGATATCTCCTATCTAAAATCTATTTTGACTTTGCTTAAGAATTACATAAAGTGATTTCCAAAAATAACGAAATGTATTAAAAATCATTTTTCTCGCATTTATTAAAAAACAAGTAATACAAAAACCGTATTAAAGCAAGGCTTTTTACGTATTTTACCTGATTTTAATGTATTTTATCGATAATTTAACACTTTTTACAAGTTTTGTTACCAGAATTTTCCTTACATTTGTATCAAACAACTACTAATAGCTTATATGGCAATTCGCCCCAAAATATTGAATTAGCCCCAAATAATACCCAAAATATCGACGCAAAATCCCGAGTTAACTCGGGATTTTTTTATTTGATTTTTAGTAGTATACTTTTTTTTATTAAAAAACCCCTTGAGGGTTTTATCTCACAAGGGGTCACTTTATTATATATAACTAAGTTTTTTCTTACACAATCTTATTTCGCTTACGCTCAACTTCGGTAAGATATACCTTACGTAACCTCAAATGATTTGGTGTTACTTCTACATATTCGTCTTTTTGAATGTATTCTAAAGCTTCTTCTAATGAAAACTTGATTGCTGGTACAATCTTAGCTTTATCATCTGCTCCAGAAGAACGTACATTTGATAGTTTTTTGGTTTTAGTGATATTTACTGACATATCATCTCCTCTAGAGTTTTCACCAATTACTTGTCCTTCATAAATATCCTCTCCTGGGTCTACAAAAAACTTACCTCTATCTTGTAATTTATCAATAGAATATGGAATTGCTGATCCTTTTTCCATAGATACCAATGATCCATTTATACGTCCAGGGATATCACCTTTAAGTGGCTGATACTCTTTAAAACGGTGTGCCATAATCGCCTCTCCCGCAGTTGCAGTCAATAGTTGATTACGCAATCCTATAATTCCTCTAGAAGGTATCATAAACTCACATACCATACGATCACCTTTGGCTTCCATACTAAGCATTTCTCCTTTACGCATTGTTACCATTTCTACCGCTTTACCAGAAACATTTTCAGGTAAATCAATGGTAAGTTCTTCTATTGGCTCACATTTTACGCCATCAACCTCTTTAATGATAACCTGTGGTTGCCCAATTTGCAATTCATACCCTTCACGACGCATCGTTTCTATCAATACTGATAAATGCAATACACCTCGACCAAATACCAAAAACTTATCTGCACTATCAGTATCATTCACTCTAAGTGCTAAATTTTTCTCAAGTTCTTTTGCCAGTCTTTCTTTAATATGCCTTGAGGTTACAAATTTTCCATCTTTACCAAAGAAAGGTGAGTCATTAATTGTAAATAACATACTCATAGTAGGCTCATCTATAGCTATTGTCTTCAAGGCTTCTGGGTTTTCTATATCTGCTACAGTATCTCCTATCTCAAAACCTTCTAATCCTACCAATGCACAAATATCACCAGCTTCTACTTTTTCTACTTTCATTCTTCCTAATCCTTCGAAAGTATGAAGCTCTTTTATTCTTGATTTTTTTATAGTACCATCACGTTTAACCAAAGAAACTTGCATTCCTTCTGTCAAGACTCCTCTTTGTAAACGTCCTATTGCAATACGCCCTGTAAATGATGAAAAATCTAATGATGTAATCAACATTTGCGTAGTACCTTCTTCTATTTTTGGAAAAGGAATATGCTCAATTACCATATCTAATAATGGCTCGATATTATCTGTTTCATTCTTCCAGTCATCACTCATCCAATTATTCTTGGCTGAACCATATACTGTTGGGAAATCTAATTGCCATTCTTCTGCTCCTAGTTCAAACATCAGATCAAATACTTTTTCATGTACTTCATCTGGTGTACAGTTTTCTTTATCTACTTTGTTTACAACAACACAAGGCTTCAATCCAAGATCAATTGCCTTTTGCAATACAAAACGTGTTTGTGGCATAGGTCCTTCAAAAGCATCAACCAATAGTAACACTCCATCTGCCATATTTAATACACGCTCTACTTCACCTCCAAAATCGGCGTGACCAGGAGTATCAATAATATTGATTTTGGTTCCTTTGTATAATACAGAAACATTTTTTGAAGTAATTGTAATTCCTCTTTCACGTTCCAGATCATTATTATCAAGAATTAAATCACCTGTATTTTCATTTTCACGAAATAATTGGCAATGGTACATAATTTTATCTACCAACGTAGTTTTCCCGTGGTCTACGTGTGCAATTATTGCAATGTTTTTTATAGCTGTCATAAACGCCTCATTTTTAAGGGTGCAAATGTACGAGATATTTTTGACACGTTATGTATGAAAAGTTAAATATTAAAAAAGCTTTATCTCTTGTTTTATCCACACAACACATCAAGCCCTTTGATACTGGTAACTAACCACTTAATAACCATTATTTACCAAACGTCCAACCTAATCTAAAATTGATTATAGCCACCATCGATTCATCGATATCACTAAAAGCATACCCTAGCCCCAGTTCTAAACCTAAATTAAGCCCATATCGATACGTACGCTGAAAACCCCAGACTGGACCAACTTGTCCTACAAAATTTATATTTGTATCTAGATTACCTATTATAGGCTCTGCGTGCGCAAAATATGTAGTCATTGCTATATAGTTCCCCGAATTTCCTGTGATATTTCTTCCTTTCCTCAGTCGTTTTTCAAAATTGTAATAATACCTATATGCTCCCTCAAATGTAAGAAATATGCCATAATCACTATCTCTTGTAGTTCTTACATAGCGTAATCCCGTCCCTATTCTAAAATCTGAAGTGGTATTTTTGGTAAGCCCTACTTCATACTCTATTCCAGGGGTTAGTAATAGATTGGCTTTAAACATGTGGTTTTCTACATGATGATTCATATCCTGAGCATTAATAAACATACAACTCAGAACAAAAATCGTTGTAATGATTTTTTTCATTAATTCCTTTTTTTGTTTCGTTGGGTTGACTTTTATCAAACTTCTTGCCATACACTACTTTTATAAATAATTCTTTGCACAAAACATAAAAGAGTTAGTTATCTTTGCATCTTTAAATAAATTATATGAATCTTTCTGAAATCAAAAACATAAAAAATCTTGATGCTAATAACTTTTTCTTATTAGCTGGGCCTTGTGCTATAGAGGGTGAAGAAATGGCGCTACGTATTGCTGAAAAAGTAGTTACTATTACTTCTAAACTTAAAATACCTTATGTTTTTAAAGGTTCTTTCAAAAAAGCAAATCGTAGCCGAATTGATAGTTTTACTGGAATTGGAAATGAAAAGGCTTTAAAAATTCTTCGCAAAGTAGGAGAAACTTTTGACATTCCTACGGTTACCGATATCCACGAAAATGAAGATGCTGCACTTGCTGCTGAATATGTAGATATCTTACAGATTCCTGCATTTTTAGTACGCCAGACAGACTTAGTTGTTGCTGCTGCAAAAACTGGTAAAACTGTCAATCTAAAAAAAGGGCAATTTATGAGTCCAGAGGCAATGCAACATGCTGTAAAAAAAGTAACAGATAGCGGTAATACCAAGGCTATGATTACTGATAGAGGAACTATGTTTGGGTATCAAGATATGATTGTTGATTTTAGAGGTATTCCTACCATGAAACAATATGGAACTACTGTTCTTGATGTGACACATTCATTACAACAACCCAACCAATCTAGTGGTGTTACTGGAGGTAGACCTGATATGATAGAAACTATTGCTCGCGCAGGTATTGTTACTGGAGTAGATGGCCTATTTATGGAAACTCATTTTGACCCTGCCAATGCCAAGAGTGATGGTGCTAATATGTTGCATATTGATCATCTGGAAAAACTATTAAGTAACCTAGTTACCATTAGACAAACGGTAAATACTTTGTAAACAAAGAAGGTTTTTTTTTTTAAACTTCTTATCCTTTACGCTATAGGCATCTTGTAATACTTCTATCAACATGGTTGAGTTTACATCCTCAACCTTCTTGTAGCGCAGAGATTTCATAACTTTACGTCCAGCTGTCGTCATATGTTCTATATGCTCAGTAATACGTTGGGCATTCCAAAACCCTACATCTACATATCCTTTGGTTGCATTGAGATAACAAAACGGTCTGTTTTCTATATAATAAAAAGGTATCTTGTACCTAAATAATAATTCTGCAGAAGGAATCGTAGATTCAATCAAAAGTTGTAATTCTAATAGTATACTTTTATAAGGTTCCTCTTGTCTTAAAATATATTCTTCTGCTGGATTCATTTGATCAATAATCTGATCAACAAGATATCTATTTTTTTTTAATATAAATCTATAAAACATTTTGACAGAGCTATCTTTTAAACAATTAAAGAAATTGATAACTATATATCATTTTCTATTAAATAAAAAGCACCAGATTCCTTGGGGTCGAATTGGTGCTTCTTTTACTAGATAAAATTTAAAAAGTTATCTGGTTTTCATCATTATAGTTAACAGATTAACAAAATTACCTATGTAATTACACCTGTTTTTGAATAATTCGTAATAAGTTGAGTTTGTTATTTATTCTTCGCGCAAATGTATAATCCTCACACTCCTCTTTACACCAACATCTTGTTAAATTACTTTTGACTAATTTGTTAAAGAAATCAAAATATATTTAAGCAAAAGCAACACTTTATTTTAGTAAACTATTGATATCATAAAGCTAGACATCACAACATCACCAATCGATCCTATAAAGGTCATAAATGTGTTATCAATACATTAACACAAGAAAGTACTTTCTTACATTTTTATTTGACAAATAATTCCTATTTGGAGAAATGAAATTTGTGTAATTCAAAATTTTACATTTACTTTGCATTTCAAAGTACTTTAACAATGAGCAAAGAAGAATACTTAAAAGACATTACCGAGATCAAGGATATGATGAATAAATCATCTCGCTTTTTCTCATTAAGTGGCCTATCTGGTATATTGGCAGGTATTTATGCTATTATAGGTGCAGCAATAGCTTACTATCTAGTTAGTACTAGTGGTAGAGACTATCTATTACTTAATGGTAAAATATTTAGATTTATATTAATTGATCTAGTAGTTGTTGCTTTATTAAGTATTATATCTGCAGTTATACTAAGCACTAGAAAAGCTAGTAGAAATAACGAAACATTATGGAATAGTGCTTCAAGAAGATTACTTGTTGCTTTCTTGACCCCACTAGTAACTGGTGGTATCTATATTATAATAAAAATCACAAGTCACCACTATGGGCTTACTGGTTCATTGATGCTCATTTTTTATGGTTTAGCATTAATCAATGCTTCAAAATATACAATTGGTAATGTTAGATATCTAGGGTATGCAGAAATTGTATTAGGATTGATTTGTGCTATCTTTCCTGGTTATGGTTTTTGGTTTTGGGTAGCAGGGTTTGGAGTAATGCACATTATATATGGCAGTCTTATATATCTAAATCACGACAGATAGCCAATTGATTTTTATATTTGACCAAAAAAGAATAGCGAATGAGCAGTATAATCAATAATATAAACAAAGCCTTTGATCACCGTATCCGACTAGGAATCATGTCTATATTAATGGTTAATGAATATGCTGATTTCAAAATGCTAAAAGAATTACTAGGAGCAACAGATGGCAACCTTGCTAGTCATACCAAAGCTCTGGAAAAAGAAGAATATATAAAAGTAGAAAAGTCATTTATTGGGCGAAAACCGAACACTAGATATAACGCTACAAAAAAAGGGCGAGAAGCTTTTAAAAAGCACGTAGAGGCTATTGAAAAATTACTAAAACAGTAATTATATTTTTTTATCAATTTACTTTGAATTTCAAAGTACTTTAAACAACCAACATGAGAGCATTATTATTAGAGATCATATACGAATGGAGTAAAAAACCATATCAAAAATGGTTTAAAAAACAACCTTCTTGGGACATTCCTGTAAAAACTTTAATAGAATACCCTAAAGACAGTCTTGGGTTTCATTTGGGATCATTTTTGCTACAACATGATTTTAGTCCACAACCTAAACTAGAGAATCATGATGTTTTTCATGTATTAACCAATACAGGTATAACAGTTCCTGAGGAGATTGCTATGCAATATTACCTTCTAGGAAATGGTAAATACAGTACTTATTTATTCTCTGTGATCTTTCTAGGTACTTTGTTGTATCCTAATAAAATTAACCTTTTCAAAAATGCATATCAAAAAGGGAAAGCTGCTTACTCATTTCATCAATTAGATTATAAAAAACTACTTCATTACCCTATACAAACGCTACAAACAACATTTTTAATATCATCATTATGAAAATCATACAACCTATTAACAAAACAGCACTTTTTATTGCTACTATAAGTTTTGTACTCGGAACATCTTTGTTATTATTTTTTCTAATTTCTCAATATCGAGCTATGATCGACATAGGTATCTTTTATGTTATGGTCGCTTTTACCTTGAATGTAATCACCTTTGTAGGGCTCATTGCTAATTCAATTATCAACTATAAGCATTACAAAGAAAATTTAACCACTATCGCAGTGGTCGTTATCAATATCCCAATAACCATAGGGTATATTAATATCGTTCTTACTAATTCTTTTTAAAATATTTTTTAAATAATGAACACTATCTATAACCAAATACCTTTTATCAAAGGTTTTATATTCGCTACAGCATTTAGCTTTTTGCTACTACTAGTAAGAGCCTTAAAAACTGATTCTTTATTTTATTTATTTCTAATCTGGAATCTTTTCTTAGCATGTATCCCTTATGTAATTGCTCTTTTGTTAAGTATTAGAAAAACAAATCATTTTATCTTTTGGGCTGGTTTTACTATATGGCTAGTATTCCTACCTAACTCACCATATATATTAACTGATTTACAACATTTACGATTAAGCACTTTAGAATCGATATGGTTTGATGTTTTACTCATTCTATCTTTTGCTATCAACGGCCTTATCATTGGACTTGCATCATTAAACTTAATACACTCATTACTATTACAACGATTTTCTAAAAAAAACACGAACCTTATTTCTTATTCTATTTTAATGCTATGCGGCTTTGGCATCTATTTAGGGAGAGTCTTACGCTGGAATAGTTGGGATATACTTCAAAATCCGATGAAAATAGTATCTGATATATCAAAAAGGATCTTATTTCCCATAGAACATATCAACACATGGGCATTTACACTAGGATTTGGCTGTTTCTTGATTATCATTTATAGAATTTCACAGCAATATCAAATCAAAAAAGAAAACTATTAAAAAACATATACAATAAACTTTTATCATTATGGAAACCCAAAAACAAAAAAAGTCCTTTGGACAATGGCTAAAAACATCAATTACAGTACGAATGTTAATGGTGGGGGTACTCATCTTATTTCTTCTAATTCCTCTTTCTTATGTTCAAAGTTTAATACAAGAACGTTCCCACAGGCAAAAGGAAGTAGTAAACGAGATTAATCAAAAATGGGGTAATGAGGTATTACTATACGGTCCTGTACTAAAAGTACCTTACCAAATTCATAACATACATAAAAGATGGGATGAGAAAACAAAATCTTATCATAAAGATGATATCATCACTATAAACTATGCCTTTTTCTTTCCAAATACGCTAGACATCAAAACAGATATAGAATCTGAAACTTTAGGTAGAAGTATTTATGAATCTGTGGTATATACTGCTGATATTAAAATAAAAGGGTCTTTTACTACTCCGAATTTTGAAACACAGGACGTAGCAGAAAAAGATATTTTATGGAACAAAGCTACTATAGTGGTAAATTCTACCAATCTAAAAGGTATACGAAGTAATCTTGAATTAGAAATAGGAGAAGAAAACTACCCACTTCGCTCAAAGTATACTCAAAATTCGTATACCAATACTATGGAGACCAAGTTTCTAAAAGAAACAGCCTTGCCCAAAGAAAACACTATTGATTTTAGCTTAGATTTAATCATAAACGGAAGTGAGCAACTACGATTTATACCTGTTGGTAGAGAAACCAATGTATCTATGACTTCCAATTGGGCTTCTCCTAGTTTTAATGGTAATTACCTGCCAGATACTAAGACAAAAGCAATTACAGAGAATGGATTTAAAGCTAACTGGAAAGTTCTACAGATAAACAGAGAATTCGAGCAAGAGTTTTTTGGAGAGTTACCTGAGATCAATTCTTCTGCCTTTGGAGTAAAGTTGCTGATTCCAGTTGATGAGTATCAAAAAAGTGAACGTGCAGCCAAATATGGTTATCTTGTAATTGCACTTACTTTTCTAGTATTTTTCTTAATACAGGCAATTAGTAAAATTCATATTCATCCTTTTCAATATTTGATGATTGGACTGGCGCTCACCATGTTCTACACGCTTCTTATCTCTATCTCAGAACATGCAAGCTTTTTACAAGCATACAGTATCGCAGGTACTGCTGTGGTTGCCCTAATATCTATTTACTCAAAAGCAATACTCAAAAGTTTTAAGTTTATGATTTTTGTAGCTACTTCTCTAGCCGCATTATACTTATTTATTTTTGTGATTATACAATTAGAAAACTACGCATTACTTGTAGGTAGTATTGGTTTATTCTTAATTCTAGGTACTATAATGATGATATCACGCAAGATTGATTGGAAAAATGAATAGAAAATAACAGTTATAGAATTTGGTTCGGTTAGTTAGTTGAGAAAAGTCGTGCTTCATATTTTTGAAGTGCGGCTTTTTTATCTACTTTAGTTCGCGCAAAAAAGGATAGGTAAAATAATTATAAACAAATCGCAACTATCTTATAAAATTATATCATACACAAATGAAAAAGAGGATTTATGTTTCCATCATCGCATGTACTGCACTAAGCATTTTTTCATGCAAAACAGATAATAAAGTCAAAAAGATCGACACAAAAGAGATTACATTTACCAAAGAAGGCGAACTCTCATTATTTAGTTTGCAAGATTCTGTACCCAAACTGATCACCCAATTGGATATTGAAATTGCTGATGATGACTATCAAACTCAAACTGGATTAATGTACCGCAAGTCTATGCAACCTAACCAAGCTATGTTGTTTATTTCTGAAGAAAAAAAAGTACAATATTTTTATATGAAAAACACTTTAATCCCTTTAGACATTATATACATAGATGATGCATACAAAGTAGTGAGCATACAAAAAAATGCCAAACCTCTAGACGAATCTTCATTACCTTCTGAAGGCCCTGCTTTATATACACTAGAAGTAAATGCAAATCTTACAGATACATGGAACCTAAAAAAAGGAGACTCTATTTCTTATTCAAAACAATAATACCATTTACACTTTAAATTCACTACAAAAGATATGTATTGCTTATCAAGTCATTATAATGTAAAGACACAAATAAAAGACAAAAAATAGTGTAGATATCACCTGAAAAATCAACAAATATTGACTTCTTTATCAAAATCGGTAAGTGTTTTTTACTTGTTGCTAAATATATAGCACCTATGATTTAAATATAACAGACTTCTAGAATTGTGTAACCAGTGGTAGATGCTTTTAGAAAACAATCTATGATTAAGGAGTAAAGCTTTACCATAAAGATGTAAATCATGAGAGCGCCATACAAATTGTTTCTAGAACCAGAGTATTCTTATTGACAAGGAAACAGTTTATACTAATGGCTATTAATGATAATTGTATCTATTTATTAGATGATATAGGTAAAGAATATTTGTATTACAAAAAATGCGAATATAAACTAAAGCATTGCAAATAAAGGTTGTTAGTAACAGACACTATGTAACGTTACTTATATTTACTTAGAACTCACCTTTAGTTCTTTATAAAACTTTTTATATGAAACATATTTGCAACATTTTTATGATACTATTTTTTGTCTCTTCATGTACAAAACCCACTACTACAAATATCGATTTTATTATTGAGCAAGATGATCTAAAAAGCTTTGTAAAACTATCTAGTAAAATTGATATAGATACTCTTAGATTTCAACATAGATCTACTGTTTTACACCAGGCTTTAAGATTTAATGCAGAAAAGATAAGCAATCATTTAATAGAAAAAAATCATCTTTTAAACATACTAGACTCACTTAATTTTACTCCACTGTTAGCAGCAATGGAATCTAATAATAATACTAGTATTTTTATTAACAGTCTGTTAGACAAAACAGCAAACATTAATACTATAGAAAATTATAATGGGTATTCGGCACTTCATTATGCTGTTCATTATAATGATATTGCTTTGGTAAAAAAGATACTAGACAAAAAAGCGAATCCCAATATTAAGAGTACATCAGTTATGAAATCTACTCCACTTCATCTTGCCATTGATAAAGGCTATACTAATATTGCTCAACTTCTTATAGATAACAATGCATCAGATACTATAAAAGATATTAATGAGAATATGGTTGTTGATATAGCAATTGAATCTGGTAATACAGAGATTATGAAATTGTTTTATGATAAAATGACCAAACAAAATAAGGAAGAACTATTTATAAATACAATAAGAAGTTCTAATGACACCATATTTCTAAACAAACTCTTAGAAGAGAAATGGATGTCAAAAAAACTAATAAACCACGCTTTTATTTTTTCTAAGGATACTGTTACATCCCAATCATTATTAAAAAGAGGAGCAAAAATTAATTATAAAGATCCAGATTATGATTATGGAGCTATTCACTATGCTGCCATACGAGGTGATGTTATTATGCTTGATTACTTAATTAAACAAGGTGCCGATGTCAATCAGCTTTCTAAAAAATCCCAACTGACACCTCTAATGCATGCCGCACAGCTTTATGAAAATTTTAATTCTTTAAATAGAGAAATCGGAGGTATGCAAGTTAGTATCAATGAATTTTTTTATGATCAATTTGGGATGAGTAAAGAAAAGAATAAAGAGAATAGCTTGGAAGCAGTAAAATTCTTAGTAGCAAACAAAGCAATCCTACATTTTAAAAATAAAGATGATGAAAATGCGCTGTATTATGCAGAGTCTACCCATAATAATGATGTTGTTACTTATTTGAAGGAATTAGGAATAAAAGAAACCAAAAAGTATAGTGAAGGTAAATCAGATATAATCAATCGAATTTTAAGAAATTAAAAATATGCGGCTACTTTCTATTATCTTTCTGTTTTACTGTAATTATCAGATAATACACTACAAGCTATTGCCTGATGAAAACCCATAAAACCTTGAGGTTTTTACACAAAAAACAACCAAAAAAGACCTTATTAAACGTTATGGAAAAAAAAAAGATATTACAGGATACCATATTTTTTGAAGAAGAATATTATGAAATAGGAACCAAAATTTTCCCTAACACTAAAAACGAGTTATCTATCTTATGGAAAAATCAAGATAAACACTCTAACCCAAAATATATATTAGTATCTCATCCAAAATCAGAATGGAAATTTAAAAATGGTATCGGGATAGCTACAAGTCTTAAACAATTAGAAAAAATAAACAAAGTGCCATTCTGCTTTCTAGGTTTTGAATGGGGTTTTTCGGGAGCTATTATTAATTGGAACAAAGGGAAGTTAGAAAATTATTTCGCAAAATATCAGAGAGTATATCTTAGATTAGAACCTGAATCTTATACAGAGGTACTTCCTGACGAATTTATAGGGGATACCGAAATCAATTCATCTCACAAACTAATACAACAATTTAACCCAAAGATATATGCAATACGGATCGGTTTTTAAAACAAAAAACACACTGTTATTAATTATTATTTGTCTCAGGTCTATTACTTCGTTTGGTCAACAACAAGAGAGCCCTAATGCAGATATTGATATATGGTCAGGAAGATATAAAGTAATACCATTTAGCAATGATAGTATTACAACATATAAACCACAGTATTTTGTAATAGAACGAATTAAAGATGAAAACCCAGAAAATCTAGCTGTTAAATATAGAGATGATACTACACGGTGGACTATCAAATTAGAAAGTCAGCCAAATGATGATAAAGAAGAAATCCGAAGGTTTTTGTTTAACAAAGATAATAATGGATACGAAGAATTTGGCTGGACAGATCTACATAAACAAGGTAAGATGGATTGTATCGATGGAGGTAATTTTTTTATTTGTCAAACAACTACCAAAACCGAGATAACTATTTTTGATGAGATACTCTATACAGATTCTGGAGTTTTTGGTGTGCTATTACATCACGGACCATTTCAGTTATCTAAATTAAATATATGTTGCGATTAATATATCAAACGAACATGAAAACTACAAGAATCATACTATTGTCTTTATTCTTATGGAATTGTAATACAAAAGCACAGAAAAAAACACTTCCTATCATAACCAAAGATGGATTTCTGGTATACAAATACACCAAACAAGAACATCTGGATACATTGGGATATCGTTTTCAACTTAAAAAAGCAGAAATAAATCAAAACACAGAATCCTGGACAACCTCTCAGATACAAGAATTTGAACAAAAAATAAACAACCTTCAATCTCTTGATAATTTAAGTAGTCGTGAATATTTATCTTTTCCTAATGATTTATTACAATATAGCAAGCAAGGAAATATAGAAGAAAGATTGCCAAAAATACAATCCCTGCTTACCAAAGGAAAAAACATATGGATATCTAATTTTGTTGCCCTATCAGAATCAGAGTGTGTATTTGATCATTTAATGATAAATGGCACAGCTGAAATTCAGCAAAAAATAAAACATACATTAATTAAAAAACTGTATGACGGAACACCTAATGATTTTTCATACATAGCTCCTTTATTACTAGATGAAAAATCGGATGCCTATTACAATGCATTATTGCAGATGTATAGTAATGTTAAAGAGAATGATTTTATGCGAACAGATTATTATTATTCTGTTTTACCAGAATTAGCTAGGGTTGGGGGTAAAAAAGCGATCCCATTTATTTTTGAATGTTTTAGAACAGAGCGAAAAACAACTTTAAACTTAAATAGTGTTATTAATCATATGGCAATAATCCTAGAGCGATTAGAACAGTATCATGATATAGACAAGCAAACAATAAAAGATATCATAAAACAAACAAGACAAAGTGGTATTATGTTCTATCTATATGAATTTAAAGATAACCCGAACAAGATCGTTTCAGACAAAGAATGTATAAATACAATTATCAAAAAAGCACAAAACAGTGGCTTGTTGCCTAAAGAAATACCTAAACGGTTAGAATATCTAATTACACTGAGTTATTGTAACAATCATTATTTTTTGGATCAAAAAGATTTTTTAGAAACCATAAAGGTAAAATTTACATACAACGCAAATCCGTATGCAGGATCTGGTCATTTTTTAGATAAATCTAGAGGGTATAGTACAATTATGAGAAAGTTTATGGAAGGGGTTGAGAGAGATCTTCCAAATTTTTATAGACAGGAATATTTAAGATCTGATACTGATTTTACATTGTTTTTAGGTAATGATACAAAAGGTTATGTAATTAAGTTAGACAAAAACAAATTATTAGATGAAAATCATGTAGCCATATCAGCCTTATTCAATACAGTATTGCAACAGCAAAATATAGAAAAACGATTTATGGTAAAAAAAGATACCACCACTTGGAAGCCTAATATGAAATTGGTAACCTATGAAAAACAGAATGCAATTGCTACGTTCTTAAATTTAGTTACAACAATACATAAATAAGTATAAAATGCTGAAATTTATAAAAATAACGATGTGTTTACTACTAGGCTTTATACTTATGATTAGTTGTAATATCAAGCAAAATACTACAGAAGATCCCATAATACATAATACGAAAACTGTAGATAGTATAGAAACCAAAGAAAATATACAAGTCAATACTATAAATCGAGAAGAAAGAATGCAAAATATTGTAGATCGACTAGATAGTATAAATGCATCTCTAGAATGGAAAAAACTTAGATGCGGACTCTATATAAATAAAAACAAAGAAATTGCTTTACAAATTCCATTTGCTACAGAAATTGGTAGGACTGTAAATTATATAAATCATATCGAAAACAATGAAAGCGATAGATTATTAACAGATCTAGTAGATACACTTAGTTTTAAACATATAGGCAGTACTTTTTATAAAGACAAAAATCATATTTACCATTATTATGATATGGCATATGGTGGGCGTTTTTATATGTATGATATCGCTGATCATGCCACTTTTAGAGTATTGGGAGATCATTATGCAAAAGATAAAAATAATATCTATGGAGAACGAGCAGGTATTTTAGAAAAAGTAGATTATAGCACATTTACCTCTCAAAAAGGGGCAGGACCTTATGCAAAAGATAAATATGGATATTATTTCTGGGATGATTTGATAATCACACACAAAGAATTGAAAAATAAGTATCATAAATCAAACCTTTCTGTTAAAGAGTTTTCTGCTTGGAACAGCAATTATGCTCAGTTTAATAAAAACTGATCAAATATAGATTATTTGACTACAAATCTGAATTCTATTACTTTATATTCTTGTAAATTGATAATTTTAGAAAAGTTTATATCAAAATTTAAAAAGTGACTTATTCCTACTTTGTCATCTTAGAAAAAAGGAGCAAAACGTTTTGTGAATGATAGTAAACACACTATTTTGCTCCTTCAAAATAAATGTTTCACAAATTAAACAAAAGCGTGCTATAATAGATAGTATCCGCCAAAAAAAATGATTCCAAAACCCCTGAATTTTTGGAATCTGTCCGTTCTAGTTTTACTTCCTTCTTTTCAGATTTTAGTACGCACTTTAAGATTGTCAAGTTTTCTTATAGGCAACACGCCTTTGATTACTTTCAATCGCTTTTCAAACTAGAAAAGAAGACTGTAAACTGCCAGAATATAGCAGATCACTTGTCTTGTTTGGATCAACAAAGCATTAATCATTTTATCAATAGCGATTGTTGGTCGTTTAGAAATTTAATGGACCAAGTAGCCTTAGAATCTTCAAAGATGTTTGTTAATAATAAACAACCTACTGGTTTACTGATAGATGAGGTAGGTTTTCGTAAAAAAGGAAAAATGTCAGCTTGTGTTTCCAGACAATATTTAGGCTGTATTGGTAAGACTGATAATGGGCAAGAC